>DATGLO010000567.1:0-2913 GCA_035294105.1 Allostellaceae bacterium | reverse complement strand
GCGCCTTGCCCGAGCCGTAGCCGGCGCGGCCCTTGCCGTCGCCGACGACGACGATGGCGGCGAAGCCGAAGCGCCGGCCGCCCTTCACCACCTTGGCGACGCGGTTGATGCCGACGAGCTTCTCGATAAATTCGCTGTCCTCGCGCTCGGCGCGATCGCGTCCGCCGCGATCGCCGCCTTCGCCGCCGCGGCCGCGTTGCGGCCTGTCGCCGCCGCCACGCCCGCGCTGCGGCCTATCGCCCGTCGGTCCTGTCGTTGCCATGCTGCCTTCCTAGAAGTCGAGGCCGCCCTCGCGGGCGGCGTCGGCCAGGGCCTTTACCCGGCCATGAAAGAGATAGCCGCCGCGATCGAACACGACGGACGTCACACCTGCGGCCTTGGCGCGCTCGGCGATCAGCTTGCCGACGGCACCGGCCGCGTCTTTGTTGGCGCCGGTCTTGCCGCCGCGCAGCGCTTCGTCGAGGGTCGAGGCGGCCGCCAGAGTGCGGCCCGCGACGTCGTCGATGATCTGCGCATAGATATGCTTCGACGAGCGGAACACGGACAACCGCGGCCGGCCCTTGTTGGTCCGCGCGAGGCGCGTGCGAACGCGCCGGCGGCGGCGTTCGAAGAGTGTGTCGGGTTTGCCGCTCATCCTCAACGCTCCTACTTCTTCTTGCCTTCTTTGCGGCGGATCGTCTCGGTATCGTATTTGATGCCCTTGCCTTTATAGGGCTCGGGACCCCGGAACGAGCGGATCACCGCGGCAACCTGGCCCACGCGCTGCCGATCGGCCCCCGTGATCGCGATCGAGGTCGGCTTCTCGCATGCGATCTTGATGTCGGCCGGGATCGGGAAATGCACGTCGTGGCTGAAGCCGAGCTGCAGCACCAGATCCTTGCCTTGGACCGCGGCGCGATAGCCGACGCCGTTGATCTCGAGGTTGATCGTGTAGCCCTTGCTGACGCCGTTGATCATGTTGTTGACGAGCGCGCGCGTCGTTCCCCAGGACATGCGGGCGCGCTTGGTCTCGTTCTTCGGCGTGACAACGACTTTCCCGTCCTTCACCACCGTGTCGACTTCGTTGTTGACGACGAGCTTCAAGGTACCGAGCTTGCCTTTGGTCGTAAGCACGCCGCCGGCAAGGTCGACGGTGACCCCTTGAGGGATCGTGACGGGAAGCTTTCCGATGCGCGACATGGATCAGTCCTCAAAACACGCGGCAGAGAATCTCGCCGCCGACATTGGCCGCACGCGCCTCGTTGTCCGACATGACGCCGCGCGGCGTCGACAGGATCGAGATGCCGAGACCGTTGTAGACACGCGGCAGATCCGAGATGCGCGAGTAGACGCGCCGCCCCGGCTTCGAGATGCGCGTGATCTCGCGGATCACCGGCTCGCCATCGACATATTTCAGCTCGATCTTCAGTTCGGGGAACCCGGCCGGCGTCTCTTCGCGGGAGTAGCCGCGGATGTAGCCCTCGCGCTGCAAGACTTCGAGCACATTGGTGCGGATCTTCGACGCCGGCGACTGCACAACGGGCTTGTGCGCGGCCTGGCCGTTCCGAATCCGTGTCAGCATATCCCCGAGGGGATCGCTCATCGACATGCCGTTTTCTCCCTTACCAGCTCGCCTTGACCATGCCCGGGATCTGTCCCGCCGAAGCGAGATCCCGAAGCGCCAAGCGCGACAGCTTGAATTTGCGGTAGTACCCACGCGGCCGGCCCGAGAGCTCGCAGCGGTTGTGAAGACGCGTGGCCGACGAATTGCGCGGCATCTCGGCGAGCTTCAGGCGCGCGTTGAACCGTTCTTCGGGCGGCAACGATTTGTCGGCGGCGATCGCCTTGAGGCGCGCGCGCTTGGGCGCGAGGCGCTTGACCAGCGCTGTCCGCTTGCGTTGCTTGTCGATGGAGCTGGTTTTTGCCATGGTTAAGGCCTTCCTGGCTCAGTTGACGAACGGCATGTCGAAGCCTTTGAGCAGAGCTTTGGCTTCGGCGTCGGTATGCGCCGTCGTGACGATGATGATGTCCATGCCGCGGACATCGGTGACCTGGTCGTAATCGACCTCGGGGAAGACGAGCTGCTCCTTGAGGCCGAGCGCGTAATTGCCGCGGCCGTCGAAGCTCTTGCCCGAGACGCCGCGGAAGTCGCGCACCCGCGGCAGGGCGATATTCACGAGGCGATCGAGGAATTCATACATGCGGTCCTTGCGCAAGGTGACCTTGCAGCCCAAGGGCATGTTCTCGCGCACTTTGTAGGTGGCGATCGACTTTTTCGCGCGGGTGATGACCGGCTTCTGGCCGGCGATCGCGGTCAATTCCTTGGCCGCGGCGTCGACCTTCTTCGTATCCTGCACCGCCTCGCCGACGCCCATGTTGATGACGATCTTGTCGAGGCGCGGCGCCGCAAGCGGGTTCGCATAGCCGAACTCCTTCATCAGGGCCGGCCGGACCACCTTGTCGTAATGCTCTTTCAATCTTGCCGCCATGATGCCCTCACGCGTCCAGGATTTCGCCGGAGCTCTTGGCAAAGCGCACCTTCCGGCCGTCATCGAGGAACTTGTAACCGACCCGCGTCGGCTTCTGCGATTTCGGATCGACATGGGCGACGTTCGAGATGTGGATCGTACCCTCTCTCTCGACGATGCCGCCGGGCTCGCCGGGCCGCGGCGCCGTGTGGCGCTTCATCATGTTGACGCCCTGAACGACGACGCGATTCTCCGCGCGTACGACGCGCAGCACTTCGCCGCTCTTGCCCTTGTCGCGACCGGTCAGGACGACGACCTTATCGCCTTTCTTGATTTTCCACTTCATCGTCACAGCACCTCCGGCGCCAGCGAGACGATCTTCATGAACTTGCGGGCGCGCAGCTCGCGCGTCACCGGCCCGAAGATGCGCGTGCCGATTGGCTCTTCCTGAGCCGTGATCAGCACC
>DATGLO010000566.1:0-2541 GCA_035294105.1 Allostellaceae bacterium | reverse complement strand
TTTCGCCGGCATGCGCAAGGCCGGGCGGCTCGCCGCCGAGGTGCTCGATTTCATCACGCCTTATGTCCAGCCCGGCGTCACCACCGATACGCTCGACCGTCTTTGCCACAGCTTCACCGCCGATCACGGCGCGATTTCGGCGCCGCTCAACTATCGCGGCTTCCCGCGCTCGATCTGCACCTCGATCAACCATGTCGTGTGCCACGGCATCCCCGGCGACCGCAAGCTCGAGGAAGGCGACATCGTCAACATCGACGTCACGCCCATTCTCGACGGCTGGCACGGCGATAGCAGCCGCATGTATCTCGTCGGCGACAAGGTACCCTTGAAGGCGCGCAAGCTGGTCGAGGTCACTTACGAAGCGATGATGCGCGGCATCGCGGCGGTGAAGCCGGGCGCGACCCTGGGCGATATCGGCCACGCGATCCAGAGCTTCGCCGAGGCCAACCGCTTCTCGGTGGTGCGCGATTTCTGCGGCCACGGCACGGGGCGTGTCTTTCACGACGCCCCTTCCGTCGTGCATTTCGGCCGCCCCGGCGAAGGGGCAAAGCTGCGCGAAGGCATGATCTTTACCGTCGAGCCGATGATCAACGCCGGCCGCTACGAGGTGAAGATCCTGTCGGACGGCTGGACGGCCGTGACCAAGGACAAGTCGCTTTCGGCGCAGTTCGAGCACACGATCGGCGTCACCGCGACCGGCTGCGAGATTTTCACGCTGTCCCCCAAAGGTCTGCACCAGCCGCCTTATTTGGTGTAGCGCCGCGGGCCCTAACCACCTTCTTGCGCAGCGCCGAGCGCGGGCAGCGGGAAGCGAACGGTGACGGTCGTGCCCGAGGCGGCTGTCGTCACCTCGACGCGCGCGCCGATCTGATCGGCCAGAGAGTTCACGAGCCCGGTGCCGGACGAACCTTTGCGCCCCTCTCCCGCGGCATTAGCGAAGGTGATGTAAACCTTTCCGGCGCCGCCATCGAAAGCGTATTTGATCGCGTTGGTCACCAGTTCGTTGACGATAAAACCGAGCCGCACCGCGACGCGCAGCTGCACGGCCGCGTCAGCGATCGCGTGGCGAATCTCAATTCGCTCCGGCGGCTTGATGCTCTCGCTCAGCCGCGCGAGGTCGGCGCCGAGGCTGATCTCGCTTTCGACCTGCGACAGCGAAAGCTGCTCGTTGGTCGCCACCATCGAGGCGATGCGATCGACGACGCGTTCCAACTGCGTTTTCGCCTGCGGATCGGCGATGCGGCGGCGGGCGACTTCGAGCGTCCCCATTGCGATATGCAGCTGATTGGCGATCCGGTGACGCAACTCGGCGAAAAGGACGGCGCGCTCGCTCACCTCGATCCTCAGCCTCCGCTCGATCGCCTGGCTGATCTCGGCACGCAGCGTTAGCTCGATGGTCCGCCCAAGGAGACGTGCGAAGTCGCAGAGAAAATCCTCGTCGTCCTGATCGAAGCGGCGCAAGGCCGTGCTGTCGACATCGAGCACACCCCAAATCTCGTCACTCGATTTGATCGGCACGTTGATCAGGGCGCGAATTCCGTGGTCGCGCAACAGGTCGGAATGGTCGAAATCCTCGGCCCCGGGCAGATTGCCAATCATAACCGGTTCGCCGGTCGCTACCGTACGGCCCGGCGGCGACCGCATGCCGTGCGGCAAGGTCGCCGTTCCGACGACGCCGGGCTTCCAACCGACGCCGGCAATGATCAAGAGATCGTCCGGCCGCGCTCGCAGGATTTTGGTCCGCTCGACCGCTAGGCATCTCGATACGCATTCGGTCACCCGCTGAAGCAAGGATTGCCGATCGGTCTCGCCGAAGGCGGCGAGGGCGAATTCCAGGACGGCGGCGCGATAATCGCGCAGCCGATTCAGCAGAGCTTGAGTGTCGCGCGGGAGTTCCATCGAGGGTAACCACCTGCATCTCGACCGGTTCCGCCATGCTTGGGCTGTGGCGTGGTTCGCCCGCTTTCGGTAGGCTTCGTGCGATGGGGGACAAGAAGACGTCAGAAGCGGCCAAGGAGCAGCCGCATTACCTCGGCCATCGCCAGAGGCTGCGCGAGCGGCTTTTGGAAGGCGGCGTCGACGCCTTGCCCGACTACGAGCTGTTGGAATTCCTGCTCTACGCCGCGCGGCCGCAAGGCGACACCAAGCCGCTCGCGAAACAGCTGATGCAGCATTTCGGCAGCTTCGGCGCCGTGCTGTCCGCCGAGCGCGAGGCGCTGGCGAATTTCGGTCTCAAAGACCCGACGATCGCCGCGCTCGTCGCCGTGCGCGCCGCCGCCGCGCGCATGCTTAAAGGGGCGCTAGCGGACCGGCCGGTGATATCGAACTGGCAGGCGCTGGTCGATTATTGCACGGCGCGCATCGGCTTCGCGGCAGCCGAGGAATTCCACCTTCTCTTCCTCGACCGCAAGAACGCGCTGATCGCCGACGAGAAGCAGCAGCAAGGAACGGTCGATCACGCGCCGGTTTATCCCCGCGAAGTGGTGAAGCGCGCCCTCGAATTGAACGCCACCGCTATCATCATGGTGCACAACCATCCCA
>DATGLO010000565.1:0-9643 GCA_035294105.1 Allostellaceae bacterium | reverse complement strand
TCGACGATTGCGCGCGGCGACGCATGCCGGGCGTCGTGGCCATTACGACTGGATCGGGGCCGGCTTCCGTCTCCTCGACGGCATCCTGCGACGCGCCATGGGCATCGAGGATTTCTGTACCGACGACGCCTGCGTCATCGGCATTGCCCTGGCGAGGGCCCAGCGCGACGTGCGCCTCGCCGACGGCACGTGCATCCGCGAGGGCGAGACCATCGGCGAGCTCCATCTTCGCAATGGCAACCTGCCGAAGCTCGCGAATTACGCTTCGGCCGTGGCCTGGGCGCTCGCGGTGCGGCGGGCATTCGAATTCTCCTTCACGCGCCTCGCGCGATATATCGAGACCGATCCGCGCTTCGATGGCGTCAAGGCATTTCGCGGCGGCCTCGCTTTCGCGCGCCGCGCCAATCGCGAGCTGAAGGTGCGGCGCGTTATGGCGCGGCTCGATATCGAGCTCGTGCCGAGCCCGCCGGCGGCGTTCGCGCCGCTGCGCGAATTCGGCAACGCGGCGTTTACGATGTTTCTCATTCGCGGCTTCGCGCGCGGCGGCACGTTCGGTGCGCCGCGGCTGCGGCGGCGGCAGCGCCACGATCTGTGGCTGTCGCGCCGCGTGCTGCGCGAGCGTTACGGCGGCCGGCCGGGCGACGCGGTCGCCGGCGCGGCCGCCGCGGCCGAGCCGGCTGGGCATAAGAGCGCGGCATGACGGGATTGCCGGTCGCCGCCGCGCTGATCTTCGCCGGCGCGATCGTCCTCGCCTTGCGCCACATCGTTCAGCAATTCTGTCGCTATCGCGGCCTCGACGCCCGGCGCGGGCCGCTGGCGCCGGCGTCGTCCTTGCCCTCGGTCGCGATCGTCGTGCCGGCGCGCAACGAGCGCGACAACATCGAGCCTTGCTTGCGCGGGCTCGTCGCGCAGCTCTATCCGGCGGAGAAGTTGCGCATCATCGCCGTCGACGACGGCTCGAGCGACGGCACCGCCGAGCGCATTCGCGGGCTCGCCGCGGCGACCGGCCGCATCGAGCTGATCGAGGCGGGGGAATTGCCGCCGGGCTGGGCGGGGAAGCCGCATGCCTGCTGGCTCGGCGCGCGCGCCGCTGCCGCCGAATGGCTGTGCTTTATCGACGCCGATACCGTCGCCGAGCCGCTGCTCATCCAAAGCGCAGTGTGCGCGGCGGAGTGCCGTGGCCTCGACCTCGTCTCGCTCGAGCCGTTTCAAGAGCTCAGCGGCTTTCTCGACCGGCTGATGCTGCCCTTGGGTTTCATGGCGCTGGCGGCGACGCAGAAGCTCGAGCGGCTCGCGATCAACGGCCAGTTCATCCTGATGCGCGCCGAGAGCTATTTCCGCGTCGGCGGGCATGCCGCCAATCCCGGCGCGATCTGCGAGGATCAGGCGCTCGCCGCTGCGGCGCGGCGCGGCGGCTATCGCATCGCCGTGCTCGGCGGCGAAAGCCTAGTGCGCACGCGGATGTATCGCGACACGGCGTCGCTCTGGGAAGGCCTCTCGAAGAATCTCACCGAGATGTTCGGCGGCGCGGCGCGCACCATCGCCATTGCCTTGGGCACGATGGCGATCGCTTGGTGCGCAGTGCTGCTGCCGCTCCATGCGATCGTCGCCTTGATTCACGACCGTCACCCTTGGACGATCGCCGAGGCCGCGCTCGCCGTGCCCAGCGCGCTCGTCGTCTTTGCCCTGCAGGTTGCGCTGGCACGCCATTTCCGCATTCCCTTCTGGTACGGGCTGCTGCTGCCGCTCGGCGGCACGATCGGCGCGCTGATCGCCGCCAGCGCCATGCTGTGCAAATGGCGCGGCCGCGTCTCCTGGAAGGGCCGCGTCTACAGCGCTTGAGCGACCGCCGGCAGACGCGACAGAAGATCCCCGGCTGGCCGATCGCCGCCGCGCTGGCCGTCCTTTTCCTTTATCTCTACTACGTCCGTATCGTCCTCGTGCCTTTCGTGATCGCGGGCGCGATCGCGTTCATCCTCACGCCGGCGGTGGATCGGCTGCACCGCCATGCGCAGCGCCTGCCGCGCTGGGCAGTCGCTCTCGCGATCTATTTCCTCTTTCTTGCGATGTGCATCGCGCTCGCCTGGGGGCTCGGTCCCGCGGTGCTCGGCGACATCGCGGCGCTGACGCACGAGCTGCCGCACACCATCCAAAGCGTGCTCGGCTATCTCGCGCCCTCCGGCACAATTGCCGTCTTCGGCCAGAACATCACGAGCGCCGACTTGAGCCACGATATTCTCAACGGCCTGCGCGGCTATCTCTTGAGCGGCGCCGGCCTGACGATCGCTTCTTCGGGTATCGCCATCGTGTTCGCGTTTTTTCTCGGTCTGGTGCTGCTCGCCTATTTCCTGTTCTCGGCGCCCACGCTCGAGCGCGGCTTCATGTGGCTGGTGCCGCCGGAATATCGCGATCACGTGTCGCGCCTGACGCAGGATGTGGGGCCGATGCTGCGCCGCTATTTCCTCGGCCTCGCCGTCGTCGTCTTCTATACGGCGACGATGGCGCTGATCTTCTTCACTGCGATCTTCAAAATCCCGCACGCGCCGCTGCTCGCGATCCTCGTCGGCCTCTTGGAGCTCGTGCCGCTGCTCGGCCCGATGATCTCGGCCGGCCTCGTCGTGCTGGCCGCGTTCGAGCAAAGCTCGCTCGCGCTCGCGATCGGGCTCGTCGTCTTTATCTTGTGCCTGCGTCTCTCGATCGATCAGCTCGTCGGGCCGCTTGTGCTCGGCCGTGCGGCCTATATCCATCCGGTCGCGGTGATTTTCGCTTTTCTGACCGGCGCGGTGTTCCTCGGCGTGCTCGGCTTGCTTCTCGCCGTGCCGGTTGCGGCGACGATCAAGATCGTGCTGTCACATTATTATCGCGAGCGGCTCCGCTCCGGCTGAGCAGCGGCATCTCGCCGCGGCGAATGTGCTGGCACGCGTAGCCGGCGAACCGCTACAAGGACGCGTGACTCATCAGCATCGGAAAAATGCTTTGCGTGCATCCGTGACGGCGCTGTGTCTTTTTTGTGCGGCGCTCGCAGGCCTCGCTGCCGCGAGCCATGCCGAAGCGCCGCGCGCGGCGGGCATGGCCGAGGATTGCGCCAGCCGCTCGGCCGCGGTTCAGCCGCTGGCGAAGATCCTCAACACGCGCGATGCGAGCTTCGACTGCCTCGGACTCAGCGTCGACGCGCGCGCGGAGATCACCGGCATCCGCTTCGAGAAGCACGCGGCCGGCGCCGGCCTGCGGCCGGCCCCGGCGCTCGCCGACGTGCGCGAATTCGCGCCCGCCGAAGTCGCCAGCGCCCGCGGCGCGGTGCTCGACGGCACGCCCGGCCACGACGCCGTATTGCTTCATGGCGAGATCGACACCGGCCGCGCGACCGTGCCGCTGACCGTCACCTTTCTCCATAACGGGCTCACCGGCGAATATCGTGCTTGCGCGGCGAGCCTCGATCGCGGCGCCGACGGCGCCTGGCATCTGAGCGATGCCCGCCACCGGCGGATCGCGCAGGTCGTGGTCGAGACGTGGCGGCTGCCGGTGATCGGCGTCGTCGGCATCGACCAGCTCCGGGGCCTCTGCACGCCAAGCTGAGCCCGCGGCGCGAACTCCCGCGGCGGTTGCGAATGACACCGAAATCGGCTCAAACTCCGCTCGCGTGACCGCGGGGCGCGGAAGCCCGCGCGCCGGGAGGAAGAATGGAATTCGGGTATTTCACGCTCAGCGATAATCATTATCGCGACAATCAGCGCACGGCCAACGATTACGTGCTCGATATCGTCGATGAGGCGATCTACGCCGACAAGCTCGGCTACCATTCCGCTTGGATCGGCGAGCATCATTTCAACTCGCTCGGCGTGCTGTCCTGTCCCGATCTGGTGCTCGCCACCATCGCCGGGCAGACGAAGCGCATCCGTTTGTCGCCCGCCGTCACGGTGCTGCCGCTGCATCATCCGATCCGCGTCGCCGAGCAATGGGCGACGCTCGATCTCCTCTCGGGCGGGCGCGTCGATTTCGCCACCGGCCGCGGCTACGACTATGGCGAGTACAAGCCGCTCGGCGCCAATTTCGCCGAGAACAGCGCGGTCTTCGCCGAAGGCCTCGATATCGTCGAAAAGCTCTGGTCGAGCGCCGCGCCGGTCACCCATCGCGGCAAGTATTATTCCTTCGACGACATCGCCATCACGCCGCAGCCGGTGCAGCGGCCGATCCCGATCAATGTCGCCTCGTTCTCGCCGCCGACCGTGCGGCTCGCCGCAAAGCACGGCTTCGGCCTCGTCATCGCCGCTTTCGCCGCGACCATCACCCTGGGCGGCGTCGCCGAAGCGGCGAAGCTTTATCGCGACGCCTGCGCTGAATACGGCAGCAAGCCGGGGCGGCTGATCTCGAGCTACTTCATTCATTTCGCCGACACGCCCGAGGAAGAGCGCGCCGCGCGCGAGCGCCAGATCCGCTACGGCCGCGAATGCGGCGGCGCGGTCTCGCCGGGCGAGAAAGGCGTCGCGCCGGCAAGCTACGACTACTATCACGACTTCAAGGCGAAGACGCGTCAAACGCGCGCCGAGGATCTCGATTCGCGCGCCGTTCTCCTCGGCAGGGCGCCGCAGATCATCGACACGTTGAAGGACATGGAAGCGATCGGCTTCGACGAGGTGATCCTTTATTTCAATGTCGGGCTGAAGCCGCACAACCGCGTGAAGGAAGAGATGGCGCGCTTCATGGAAGAGGTCGCGCCGGCGTTCCGTTAATTCCGCCCAGGCAGCATCCGCGTCGAATTGAGGATGAAGGTCATCTCCGACGCGACATGAATGAAGGCGGCGAGCAGCGGATCGAGGTAGCCGAGCGCCGCCAAGGCGATGCCGCAACTGTCGACGGCGATGGTGCCGGCGAAATTCTGCCAGATGATGCGCCGCGTGCGGCGCGCGATCCGCAACGTCTCGACGAGGCGGGTCAGGTCGTTGCCGAGCAACACGATGTCGGCGCTTTCGCGCGCCACATCCGTGCCCGAGCCCATGGCGATGCCGACGCTGGCCGCGGTCAGCGCCGGCGCGTCGTTGATCCCGTCGCCGACCATGGCGACTTTCCGGCCGCGCGCGATCAGGGCTTCGATGCGGGCGAGCTTGTCTTCCGGCAAGAGATCGGCCTCCGCTTCGTCGACGCCGAGCTCGCGCGCCACCGCCGCCGCGACCGCGGCGCCGTCGCCGGTCAGGAGGATCGTGCGAATGCCGAGCGTGCGCAGCGCATCGAGCGCCGGCCGCGCCTCGTCGCGCAGCCGGTCGGCGATGCTGAGCGCGCCGAGAAAGCGGCCGGCGCGCGCCACCAGCACCTCGCTCGCGCCGCCGCTTCTGCCGCCGGGAAAGGCGACCCGGTATTCGCGCAACAGCGCGCGATTGCCGACGACGATCGTCTCGCCGTCCGCGCCGGCGGCGACGATGCCGCGGCCGGGAAAATAGCCGAACGACGCCGGTTCCTCGCGGGCGACGCCGCGCGTTTCCGCCGCCGCGACGATTGCGGCGCCGAGCGGATGTTCCGAGCGGCGCTCGGCAATCGCGGCGGCCGCCAGCAATGTGTCGGCGGCGATGCCGGAGGCCGGCTCGATCGCGCGCAATTCAGGCCGGCCGAAGGTCAAGGTGCCGGTCTTGTCGAAGACCACGGTGTCGACGATCGATAGCGTCTCGAGATGCACGCCGCCTTTGACGATCGCGCCTTGCCGCGCGGCGCGGCCGATCGCGCCGAGGATCGCGAGCGGCGTCCCGGCCGCGATGCCGCACGCGCCGGCGACGATGACGACCGAGATGGTCGCGCGGATGTCGCGCGTCGCGAGGAAGGTCAGCGCCGCGGCGCCGAGCGCGAAATAAACGAGATAGCCGGCGAGCCGGTCTGCGAGGCGCTGCACCGGCGCCCGGCTGCGCTCGGCGCGCTCCACCGCTTCGATGATCTTGCCGTAGCTGGTGTCGCGGCCGAGGCGCTCGGCGCGGATTTCGAGCGCGCCCGACTGGTTGATCGTGCCGGCAAAAACCGGCGCGCCGGCGGTTTTCTCGACCGGCAGGGATTCGCCGGTGATGCGCGACTGGTCGACGAAGGAATGGCCGCCGATGACCGTGCCGTCGACCGGGATGCGGCCGCCGGGATTGACCAGCACGGCATCGCCGATGCGCAACGCCTCGGCATCGATGTCGCGCACCGCGCCCGCATGGCGCACGGCGACCGTGCGCGGCAGGAAATCGAGCAGATCGCGGATCGCGCGCCGGCCGCGCCCGACGGTCAGGCCTTCGAGCACTTCGGCGACCAGAACGAACAGGGTGATGACGAGCGCCGTGAAGAACTCGCCGATCGCCGCCGCGGCAACGATCGCGATGGTCATCGACAGCTCCATCGTCATGCGCCGCGCCAGCGCGTTCTCGGCCGCTTCGCTGACGATCGGCCAGCCGCCGATGACGAGGCCGGCGATGCCGATCACGCTGACCGAGGCGAACGGCTCCCACAGGCGCAGCCACACCGCCATCGCCGCGAACGCGACGATGGCGATACGCGCGGCCTCGACGGCAGCGAAACCGTGCCCGTGCTCGGCGTCCGTCGCCTCGATCCCGTCGTCGGGCGAGGCTGTCGCCGCGATCCGCTCGTGCTCGGTGGCCATCGCCGCCTTATAGCATAGGGGGCTATCCTATCTAAAGTTCCGGTAAGCTCGCCCCTCATGCTATAAGTGCGTCATGAGCCATACCGTCCGGGAGAAGCCCAAGCTGCTCAACCGCGTCCGGCGGCTGCGCGGCCAGGTCGAGGCGATCGAGCGTGCGCTCGAAAGCGAAGCGGACTGCGCCGAGGTGATGAATCTGGTCGTCTCGATCCGCGGCGCCGCCAATGGCCTGCTGGCCGAGCTCATGGAGGATCATATTCGCATGCATGTCTCCGACCCGGCCAAGGACGCGGATCGCGATCGCGCGAAAGGCTCGGAGATGCTGATCGACGTGGTGCGCGCTTATTTGAAATGATCAAAGCTGCGGGGCGGCGATGTCGATGCGCGGCTAAGCGTGTCGGGTCTAGGCGCGACGACCGTTTATAACCTGCGCCGCGCAGCGCATCGGCTTGCGCTCGCGGCGGTGCTTCGTCTGGAAGCTGCAATAGCCGACGCGATTTGACCTCGACGCCCGGCGGCGCGAAACTTCCCGCAAAACGATCGGGAGGAAAGCATGGCCATCGACGATTGGTCGCGGCGCGCCGTCATGGGAGGGCTCGCGAGTTTGCCGGCGCTGCGCTGGGCCGCCGCGCAAGCGCCGCAAGGCCAAGCACCGCAAGGAAAAGCGATCCGCGTCGGCCAGACGCTGTCGCTGACCGGGCCGTTCGCCCAGACCGGCCTCATCCACCAGATCGTCAGCGAGGTCTTCGTCGCGCAGGTCAACGCCAAGGGCGGCTGGCTCGGCCGCCCGGTCGAATATGTGCTGCTCGACGATCAATCGAAGCCCGATGTCGCGCGCGAGCTGTACGAGCGCCTGTTGGGCGTCGAAAAGGTCGATCTCATTCTCGGTCCCTACGGCACGGCGGCGATCCTCGCGGCGATGGGCGTCGCGCAGCGCTATAAGAAGCTCTTCATCCAAAACACGATGGGTACGCCCGCCCTCGCCACTTATGCGTGGCATTTCTCGGCCAACGTGCTCGGCGCCAATCCCGATGTGACCAATGCCGGCATCCTGATGGATGCGTTCGCGGCGACGCCGCATCCGCCGAAGACGGCGGCGCTCTTGATCCTGAAATTCCCCTCGACGCAGTTTTTCGCGGGCGGCGCGCGCAAGGTCTTTCCGCAGCGCGGCGCCAAGATCGTGCTCGATCTCGAATACGATCAAGGCACGCGCGATTTCACCGCGATCGCCGATCGCGTGAAGAACGCGAATGCCGATTTCCTGTGGATGGGCTGCCTCGGCCTCGACGGCAATCTGCTGCTCGAAGCGATGAGCAAGATCGACTATCGCCCGCCGCGCCACTTCTATCTTTTCCCGTCGCCCTCGATCGCCGAGGCGCCGGGGGCCGAGAACGCGCTCGGCGTCACCAATTTCGACGACGGGCCGCCCTATACCGACGATCCGGTCGGCGGCGCCTTCGCGCGCGATTTCGACGCCCGCGCCAAGGCGGCGAACATGCCGTTTCCTCATGTCGACAGCCAGGCAGCCAATGAATATGCCGGTTGGCAGATCCTCGATGCCGCGATCCGGGCGACGAAGAGCATCGACGATGCCAAGCTCGCCGCCTGGCTCGAGCACGCGGAGGTCAAGACGGTGGTCGGCACGCGCGACTTCACCGGCGCGCATCACACCGCCGAGCGCGACATGACCGAGCTGAAGCAGGTGCAGCAGGCGCGCTGGGTTACGGTGTGGCCCGCCGCGGATGCATCGCCCGGCCACAAGCTCATCGCGCCGTGAACCACGCCGTCGTCATTGCGAGGAGTGCGGAGCACGACGAAGCAATCCAGCAGCTTCAAACCTCGTTCTGGATTGCTTCGCTTCGCTCGCAATGACGGCTGCTTATTAAGATGCGACGAATAGAAAAGGACCGAGGATGAGCAACAATCTGCCGATCACCATGGCCTGCGGCTTCTACGACCGCATGCACGCTCTCTATACCGGCGACGTCAAGCCGGCGGGCATCGATCTCAACTTCATCCCGATCGACGATCCGCGGCAGATTTTCGATCGCATGGGCGGCGGGCTCGAATTCGACGCATCGGAAATGTCCATCTCCGAGCACGTCTGCAAGCTGGCTTCCGGCAAATCGAACTTCGTCGCGGTGCCGGTGATGATCTCGCGCGTGTTCCGCCACCAATTCATCTTCATCAACACCAAATCGGGCATCAAGAAGCCGAAAGACCTCGAAGGGCGCAAGGTCGGCGTGCCGCTATACGTGCAGACCGCTGCCGTCTTCATCCGCGGATTGCTGCAGCACGAATACGGCGTCGATCTTTCGACCATCCATTGGGTGCAGGGCGCGATGGAGCATCCTGGGACGCATGGCAAGCCGAACGTGCCGCCGCTCTTGAAGAAGATCGACCTCGTGCAGAACGAAAGCGGCAAGTCGCTCAACCAGCTCCTGGAGCTGGGCGGAGCCAATGGCGGTATCGATGCGATGGTCACCGCCTCGATCCCGCAGCCTTTCGGCACCAATCCCGATATCCAGCGCCTCTTCCCGAACTTCCGCGAGGTCGAGGCGGATTATTTCAAGCGCACCAAGATCTTTCCGATCATGCATGTGCTGGCGATCAAGCGCTCGCTTTACGAGGCGCATCCGTTCGTTGCGACCAGCCTTTACAACGCCTGCTGCGAATCGCGCGCGCTCGCCATCCGCAAGGCGCGCGATGTCGGCGCGCTGCGCTACATGCTGCCCTGGATGGTCGCCGATTATCACGAGATCGATCAGGTCTTCGGCAACGACTTCTGGGCTTACGGCGTCGAGGAGAACCGTCCGACCCTGGAAGCGCTCGTCACCTATCTTTACGAGCAGGCTATGATTCCGAAGAAGATTCCGATCGAGGAGATTTTCGTCCCGACCTACGGCTACCCGAATATCGCCGAGCACCAGGCGGCCAAGGAAGGTTGGACGACCGAACGCAAATAGGAAGGAGGATCGCCATGGCAGCACCGCCTTATCGCGCCGAGCATGTCGGCAGCCTGCCGCG
>DATGLO010000564.1:0-9564 GCA_035294105.1 Allostellaceae bacterium | reverse complement strand
TGCTCCAGGCGCTTGTGGCGGGAAGTGGCGTAAACTCAGTGCCCACTCAGGGACTGAAGTGGCGGAGAGGGAGGGATTCGAACCCTCGGTACCCAGCAAAGGGTACAACGGTTTTCGAGACCGCCCCGATCGACCGCTCCGGCACCTCTCCGTTCCGCTGTGCTTGGCCGCTTTGGGGGGCGCGAGCCTAGCGCAGGGCCCCCGGCGGCTCAACCGCCGGACCGCGCGACGCCGGCTAAAGCCTTGGGCGGCAAGCGATTTATCGAGCCCTGGCCGGTGCGGACGCTTGACAAGCCCGCGCCCGTCGCTATAGTGCGCCGGCTTCGGGCGGCAGGCCGCCCGGGGGACCTTTCAAGCAAAGAACCAGCCATGTACGCAGTGATCCGCACCGGCGGCAAGCAATACCGGGTCGCCAAGGACGAGGTCGTTTTCGTCGAAAAGCTCGATGCCGAGGAAGGCGCGAGCGTCACGCTCGACGACGTCCTCATGATCGGCGAAGGCGCCGACGCCAAGACCGGCAAGCCGACCATCGCCGGCGCCAAGGTGACGGCGACCGTCCTTGAGCAAAAGCGCGACGACAAGATCCTCGTCTTCAAGAAGAAGCGCCGGCACAATTATCGCCGCAAGAACGGTCATCGCCAGGCGCTGACCGTCTTACGCATCACCGATATCACCGGCTGAGCCTTTAAGGAGCGATCGTATGGCTCATAAGAAAGCAGGCGGCTCTTCGCGCAACGGGCGCGACTCAAAGGGCCGGCGCCTCGGCCTCAAGAAGTCGGGCGGGCAGATCGTGCTCGCCGGCAATATCCTCGTGCGGCAGCGCGGCACCACCTATCACCCCGGCGAGAATGTCGGCATGGGCCGGGATCATACGCTCTTCGCCCTCACGGACGGCCAGGTCGGATTCAACACCTCGACCAAGGGCCGGACCTATATCTCGGTCAACCCGCTGCGGGTGAACGCTGCCGAATAAGGCCGTTCCTCAGGCGACGAAACGACAAAGGGGGAATGGCCGCATTCCCCCTTTTTGTTTAACGGCCCCTTCTCAAGCGACACGCGATGAAATTTCTCGACCAAGCCAAAATTTACGTGCGCAGCGGCGACGGCGGTGCCGGCGTCGTCGCGTTCCGGCGCGAGAAATTCATCGAGCATGGCGGCCCGTGGGGCGGCGATGGCGGGCGCGGCGGCGATATCGTCGTCGAGGCGGTGCCCAACCTCAACACCTTGATCGATTACCGCTATCAGCAGCATTTCAGGGCCGAAATCGGCCATCACGGCATGGGCGATAACCGCACCGGCGCCGCCGGCAAAGACGTCGTCCTGCGCGTGCCGGTCGGCACGCAGATCCTTGACGAAGACAACGAGACCGTGCTGCTCGATCTGACCAAGCCCGGCGAGCGCCATGTGCTGCTGAAAGGCGGCGACGGCGGCTTCGGCAATGCGCATTTCAAGAGCTCGACGAACCGCGCGCCGCGCAAGGCAACCAAGGGCTGGCCGGGCGAGGAGCGCTGGATCTGGCTGCGGCTCAAGCTGATCGCTGATGCCGGGCTGATCGGCCTGCCGAACGCGGGCAAATCGACCCTGCTGGCGCGGCTGTCGCATGCCCGGCCGAAGATCGCCGATTATCCCTTCACCACCTTGCGGCCGCAGCTCGGCGTCGTCTCGGCGCATGGCGAGGAATTCGTGCTGGCCGATCTGCCGGGGCTCATTGAAGGCGCCAGCGAGGGCGCAGGGCTCGGCCATCGTTTCTTGGGCCATGTCGAGCGCTGCGCCGTGCTGTTGCATCTCGTCGACGCGACCGAAGAGGACGTCGTCGGCAACTGGCGCACCATCCGCGGCGAGCTCGACGCCTACGGCCACGACTTGACCGAGAAGCCCGAGATCATCGCCCTCAACAAGGCCGACGCGCTACCCGACGAAGAACTAACGAAGAAACGCGCGAAGCTGAAGCGGGCGGCAAAGCGCCCGGTCTTCCTGATGTCGGGCGCGAGCGGCCGCGGCATCGACGAGGTGCTGACGGCGTTGCTGCAAGCCGTGAAAGCGGCGCGCGAAGCCGAAGCCGAGAAGGAAAAAGAAAAAGCGGCGGAGCCGGTTCTCGTCCATGAGTGAATCGCTTGCCACCGCAAAACGGCTGATCGTGAAGATCGGCTCGGCGCTCCTCGTCGACGAGACGAGCGGCGACATCCGCCGCTCCTGGCTCGACGCGCTGGTCGATGACATCATGCGCTGCCGCGGCCGCGGGCAAGAGGTGCTGCTGGTCTCCTCGGGCGCGATCGCAGTGGGAAGGCGCTATCTCGGCCTGACCGGCCGCAACCTGAAGCTCGAGGAAAAGCAAGCTGCTGCGGCGTCCGGTCAGATCAGGCTTGCTCATGCCTATCAAGAAGCGCTGGGCAAGCACGGCGTCGCCGTCGCGCAAATCTTGCTGACGCCCGAGGACACCGAAGAGCGCCGCCGTCACTTGAATGCGCGCGCCACGATCGAACAGCTTCTGGCGCTCGGCGCGGTGCCGATCATCAACGAGAACGACACCGTCGCGACGCAAGAAATCCGCTTCGGCGACAACGACCGGCTCGGCGCGCGCGTCGCGCAGATGATCAGCGCCGATACGCTGATCCTCTTGTCCGATATCGACGGGCTCTACACCGCCGATCCGCGCCGCGATCCCTCGGCGCGCTATATCCCCGAGCTGCGCGAGATCACGCCGGCGATCGAGGCGATGGCCGGCGAGGCCCCGGCCGGCTACAGCTCGGGCGGCATGGTGACGAAGCTTGCCGCCGGCCGCATCTGCATGGCCGCGGGCTGCCGCATGGCGATCGCCAAAGGCACCGCGCTGCACCCGCTCAAGGCGATCGAGGAAGGCGCGCGTGTCACCTGGTTCCTGCCGACGGCCGAGCCGCGCACCGCGCGCAAGCGCTGGATCGCCGGCACGCTCAACCCGATGGGCGTGCTGACGGTCGATGCCGGCGCCGCGGCGGCGCTGCGGCGCGGCACCAGCCTCTTGCCGGCCGGCGTTACCGAGATCGACGGCAATTTCGAGCGCGGCGATGCCGTGGTCATCAAGACCCGCGAAGGGCGCGAGATCGCACGCGGCCTCTCGGCCTATTCGAGCGCCGATGCGCGCGCCATCGCCGGCCACAAAAGCGGTGAAATCGAGGCCATCCTCGGCTACCGTGGCCGCGACGAGATGATCCATCGCGACGATCTGGTGGTGACATGAGCGCCGACGGCCGCGCGCCCGTGAATATCGAGAGCGAGATGAAGGCGCTCGGCGCCGCCGCGCGCGAAGCCGCCGCCGTGCTCGCCCATGCCGATGCGGCGAAGAAGACGCAAGCGCTCACCTTCGCCGCGCAAGCGATCCGCGATAAGGGCAAAGCGATACTCGAGGCCAACCGCCAGGACATGGCCGCGGCAAAAGATCTATCCCCGGCGATGACCGACCGGTTGCTGCTCGACGAGAAGCGCGTCGCGGCAATGGCGAAAGGCCTCGACGAGGTTGCCGCCCTGTCCGACCCGATCGGCACCGAGCTCGCGCGCTGGACCAGGCCCAACGGTCTCGACATCGCGCGGGTGCGCGTGCCGCTGGGCGTCATCGGCATCATCTACGAGTCGCGGCCCAACGTCACCGCCGATGCCGGCGGGCTTTGCCTGCGCGCCGGCAATGCCGCGATCCTGCGCGGCGGCTCGGAAAGCTTTTATTCCTCGCGCGCGATCGCCGCGGCGTTGCAGGAAGGCATCGTCGCCGCAGGCCTGCCCGCTGCGGCGGTGCAGCTCGTGCCGACGATCGATCGCGCTGCCGTCGGCATGATGCTGACGATGACCGACTTCATCGACATCATCGTGCCGCGCGGCGGCAAATCGCTGATCGAGCGGGTGCAGCGCGAGAGCCGCATTCCAGTGATCGCGCATTTGGAAGGCAATTGCCACGTCCATATCGACCGCGCCGCCGATCTCGACAAGGCGCTCAGCATCGCGATGAACGCGAAGCTCCGCCGCACCGGCGTCTGCGGCGCGGCCGAGACGCTGCTCTGCGATCGTGCCGTCGCCGCGAAGGCGCTGCCGCGCATCCTGGCGTCGCTCCATCAAGGCGGCTGCGAGATTCGCGGCGACGACACCGTGCAGCGCCTCTTTCCCCAGGCGAAAGCCGCGACCGAGCAGGATTGGTTCACCGAATATCTCGATGCGATCCTCGCCGTGCGCGTCGTCGACGATCTCTCGGCCGCGATTGCGCATATCAACCACTACGGCTCGCATCACACCGACGCGATCGTGACCGAAGACAACATCGCGGCCGAGCGTTTCCTCGACGAGGTCGACAGCGCCATCGTGCTGCGCAACGCCTCGACCCAATTCGCCGATGGCGGCGAGTTCGGCATGGGCGCCGAGATCGGCATCTCGACCAATCGCCTGCCGCCGCGCGGACCCGTGGGCGCCGAGCAGCTGACGAGCTTCAAATACGTCGTCCGCGGCAACGGCCAGGTGCGGCCCTGAGCGCTGTCCCCGGTCTTGGCCATTTGCCGAAGCGCCGCATCGGCCTGCTCGGCGGCTCGTTCAACCCGGCGCATGAAGGCCATCGCCATATCAGCCTCGAAGCGCTGAAGCGCTTGGGCCTCGATGAAGTGTGGTGGCTGGTCGCGCCGCAAAACCCGCTGAAGCCGGTTGCCGGCATGGCGCCGCTGCAAACCCGCATCGCCGGCGCGCAGCGCATCGCGCGCGATCCGCGCATTCGCGTGCTCGATCTCGAAAGCCGACTCGGAACGCACTTCACGGCCGATACGTTGGCGATGTTGCAATCGCGTTACCCGCAAACGCGCTTCGTCTGGCTGATGGGCGCCGACAATCTCGGGCAAATCCGCCACTGGAAAAATTGGCAGGCGATTTTCGCGCGGGTTCCCATTGCGGTTTTCGCGCGGCCCTCATACTGTCGCAGCGCTTTGGCCGATCTGGCGGCGCAGCGTTTTCGTCGGGCGCGTGTTAGCCCCACAACGAAGCACTTCAGCGCGGCGAGGCCGCCGGCCTGGATGTTCCTGCCGGTGAAGCTGGACCCGCATTCGGCAACCGCTATCCGCTCCCGGTAGGGGCTTCTAGACCCGAGGTAACGCCCATCCCGCGCGCTAAAACGTCAGCCAAACCCCGCCGCAAGGCAAAGCCGTCGCCGGCACAAAAGCTGCTGGCTCTGGCCGAGCAACTGCTCGAAGACGGCAAGGCGGAAGATATCGCTGTCATCGATCTCCAAGGAAAATCCGACATCGCCGATTTCATGGTCATCGCCTCGGGGCGCTCGCAGCGGCAGGTGATGGCCCTGGCACAGCGGCTGACCGACGGCCTCAAGGAAGCCGGCTACGGCAGGGTCTCGGTCGAAGGGATGCGCCATGGCGAATGGGTGCTGATCGACGCTGGCGATGTCGTCGTGCACCTCTTCCGCCCGGAGACCCGCGCTTATTACAACCTCGAGAAAATGTGGGGCGAAGCCTTGTCCGAAGCGGCCGGGCAATAAGCGCGGGCCGGCGCGCAGGATGCGCATCACCATCGTCGCGATCGGCCGGCATAAGGCGGGACCGCTCAAATCGCTCCAGGAATTTTACGCCGCGCGCATCCGCTGGCCGCTGACGGTGCGCGAAGTCGAGGAACGCCGCAAGCTGCCGCCCGGCGAATTGAAATCGCGCGAGGGCGAATTGATCCTTGCTGCGTTGCCCAAGGACGCAAGCCTGGTCGCGCTCGACGGCCGCGGCAAATCCTTATCGAGCGCGGAATTCGCCGACCGCCTCGGCCGCTGGCGCGACGCCGATGCCGCGCTGGCTTTCGCGATCGGCGGCGCCGACGGTTTAAGCGTGGCCGTGCTCGATCGCGCCCAGCTCGTGCTTTCGCTCGGCGCTATGACGTGGCCGCATCTTCTCGTGCGCGGCATGCTGCTCGAGCAAATCTATCGCGGCCAGCAGATCCTCGCCGGCCATCCCTATCATCGCGAATGACTCTGCGGCGCCGCTGCCCGGAGGAACGAAGCGCCGCGCCAATCGTTCCGTTACGGGACTTTTTTCTCGAAGACCGGGCGGGCGCGGTCACGCGGCGAGGTCGCGCGCCGCATGGAAAGCGCCGCCGGGCGGCGCGCTGATTCCCGATATTTAGGCCGAGTCGGGGAGCGAAGGGCAATTCGCCCGTACCCTTCGCGCGTCCCTTGCATTATAAGACTGGCATGTCCGAAGGAAAAATTCCGCGCCCGGTCGTCCTTTGCATTCTCGACGGCTGGGGCGAGCGCGCCGACAAGGCCGACAACGCGATCCTCGACGCCGATACGCCCAACTGGCATCAGTTCCTGAAACACGGTCCGCACGCCCAGCTGCAAGCGAGCGAGCATTTTGTCGGCTTGCCCGACGGGCAGATGGGCAATTCCGAAGTCGGGCATATGAACATCGGCGCCGGCCGCATCGTGATGCAAGACCTGCCGCGTATCGACGCGGCGGTCAAAGATGGCTCGATCGCGAAGAACGTCGAGCTGCAGGAATTCATCGCCCGGGTAAAGAAAGCGCATGGCAAGGCGCATCTGATGGGCCTCGTCTCGCCCGGCGGCGTCCACGCGCATCAGGATCACCTCGTCGCCTTGGCGAGGGCGATTGCCGATGCCGGGGTCGAAGTGGCAATCCATGCCTTCCTCGACGGCCGCGACACGCCGCCACAAAGCGCCGAAGGCTATGTCGCCAAGTTCCTCAGCGATATCGCCGCGGCGCGGATCGCGCATATCGTCACGGTCAGCGGCCGCTATTACGCGATGGATCGCGACAAGCGCTGGGATCGCGTCACCAAGGCCTATGACGCGCTGGTCCTCGCCAAGGGCGAGCGCGCGGCCGACGCCAAGACCGCGATCGCGCAATCCTATGCCAGCGGCAAGAACGATGAGTTCGTGCTGCCGACGGTCATCGGCGATTACACGGGCATGCAAGACGGCGACGGCGTGATCTGCGGCAATTTCCGCGCCGATCGCGTGCGCGAGATTCTGACGGCGTTGCTCGATCCCGATTTCAAAGATTTTCCGCGGGCGCGGGTGCCGCGTTTCTCCGCCGCCGCCGGCATGGCCGAATATTCGGCCGAGCTCAACCGCCATCTGCTGACGCTGTTCCCGCCCGAGACGCTGACCGAGACCTTCGGCGAAGTCGTCGCGCAAGCCGGGCTGACGCAGCTGCGTATCGCCGAGACCGAGAAATACGCGCATGTCACTTTCTTCTTCAATGGCGGGCGCGAGGAGGTTTTCCCCGGCGAAAGCCGCATCCTCGTGCCTTCGCCCAAAGTCGCGACCTACGATCTGAAGCCCGAGATGTCGGCGTTCGAGGTCACCGACAAGCTGGTCGAAGCGGTCGATAGCGGCCGCTTCGATGTCATCGTCGTCAACTACGCGAATACCGACATGGTCGGCCATAGCGGCGATCTGCAAGCCGCGATCAAGGCGGTCGAAGCGGTCGACAAATGCCTCGGGCGGCTCGCCGATGCGGTGAAACGCGCCGGCGGCACGATGCTGATCACCGCCGATCACGGCAATGCCGAGATGATGCGATATCCCGAAACCGGACAGCCGCATACCGCGCATACCACCAACCCGGTGCCCCTGCTGCTGGTCAATCCGCCGCCCGGCGTCGCCGGCATCAGCGACGGGCGGTTGTGCGATATCGCGCCGACGTTGCTTCAGCTTTTGGGGCTGAAGCAGCCCGCGGAAATGACCGGCCATGCGTTGGTAAAACTGCGCGAGCGTGCGTCGGCCTGATCGTCTTCTTCTCCCCTCGGCGCCGCTTTTCGCCGCGGCGATCGTGTTCTGCTTTTCCGCGCACTGTTATTCAGCGCGGGCCGACGACACGCCGCAAAGCCAGCTCGAGACGGTGCAAAAGCAGCTCGAACAGAGTCAGCAGCAGCAGCAGACCTTCGCCCAGCAATCGGCGACGCTTGCGGCGGAGATCGGTCGGCTGCGCGGCCAACAAGTCGCCGCCGCGCAATCGGCGCAAGCCCATGAGGCGGCGCTGACGCGGCTCGAGGCACAGCGCGCAAGCCTGACGAAAGAGATCAAGGACAAAGGCGCCGAGCTGCAAAAGCGGCGCGCCGAGCAGGCGGCAGTCCTGACGGCATTGCTGCATCTCGCCCGCAATCCGCCGGTCGGTCTCGCTTTGGCCGACGGCACGCCGATCGACCTCCTGCGCGGCGGCATCCTGATGGGCGCGGCGGTGCCGCCGCTGGTCGAGCGCGCCGAGCGGCTCGGCATCGAGCTGCAAACGCTGAACGATCTCCAGGTTCAGCTAGAAGGCGCCGAGGCGCAGCACCGCATCGAGGCCGACGCCCTCAGCAAGGAGCAGGCGCGACTCGCCGCCCTTGCCAGCCAGAAGGCGGCGCTACAGCAGCAGGCGCAGCTCGGCGCCGCGGCGAGCGCGCAGCAAGCGCAAAAACTGGCCGCGCAGGCAAGCGATCTCAAAGATTTGATAGCCCGTGCCGAGGCGGCCGAACGCGCGCGCGAGGCGGCCGCCGCGCGTGCCCGCGAGGCCGAGGCGCGACGCCAGCAAGAGGCGGCGGCGCGACTCGCCGCGGCCAACCCGCCGCCCGATCGCGCCGGCGGCAATCCCGCCGAGCAGCCGGTCGTCGCGACGGCACCCGTGCTGCGCGATCCGACGCAACCGCCCAATATCCGCCCCTTCGCACAAGCGATGGGTCACGTGCTCGCCCCGGCAGCCGGCGAGGTCGTCGTGTCCTATGGCGAGGCTTCGGGTAACGGCAACGAATCGAGAGGCATCACCATCGCGACCCGGCCCGGCGCCGAGGTCGTTGCGCCGTTCGACGGCCGAGTCGTCTTTGCCGGCGCATTCAAAGGTTATGGCCAAATCTTGATCATCGGACATGGCGATGGCTATCATTCGCTGGTGGCGGGACTCGATCGAATCGACAGCAGCGTCGGCCAATGGGTCGTCGCGGGCGAGCCAGTCGGTCGGATGCCCGCCGGTGAGGCGAAGCCGCGCCTTTATCTCGAGCTGCGTCACAACGAGCAGCCGATTAATCCGTTGCCATGGCTGGCAACCCGCGACGCAAAGGTAAAAGGATGATGCGTTTTTCGATGGCAGCGGCCTCGGTCGCGATGTTGGGACTCCTGCTTGTTCCGATTCCGGCCTCCTTCGCAGCGGACCAGCCGGCCGCCAAACCGGATTCGAGCTCCGACACCTATCGTCAGCTCGACCTTTTCGGCGAGGTGTTCGAGCGCGTGCGCGCCGACTATGTCGATGAAGTCTCCGACCAGAAGCTGATCGAAGCGGCGATCACGGGCATGCTGTCCTCGCTCGACCCGCATTCGAGCTACGAGAACGCCAAGGACTTCCAGAACCTCCAGGTCGAGGTGCAGGGCCAGTTCGGCGGCCTCGGCATCGAGGTCACGATGGAGAACGGCATCGTCAAGGTCGTGTCGCCGATCGACGACACGCCGGCGGCGCAAGCGGGGATCAAGCCCAACGACCTGATCATCGGCATCGACGGCCAGCAGGTGCAGGGGATGACCCTCGCCGACGCCGTCAACAAGATGCGTGGCCCGGTCGGCAGCGAGATCAA
>DATGLO010000563.1:0-6974 GCA_035294105.1 Allostellaceae bacterium | reverse complement strand
CCCGGTCTATGGCGCGCGGCCATTGAAGCGGGTCATCCAGCGCGAGCTGCAAAATCCGCTCGCGGAGATGATCCTTGCCGGGCGCATCGTCGATGGCGAAACGGTTCATGTCGCGCCGAGCGGCGAAGACAGCCTCAAGATCACCGGCGACGGTACGGCCAAAGCCGCGGCGGCCTGACCGCCTTTTCGTCGGTCGCCTTTCGGACCGCCGGTTGGCGCCGACCAACCGGCGGCCTGGATTTTGGCGCCGGCCGATGCGCCGCAAAACGTCCCCAAGCCGCCGTAAACCGCACCCAAAGCCACGTTCCGGGCGGAACGGTTGATGCCGCACAGGGTTCAAACGTTTGCGGCGCTACGCCCGCGCAACTCGCGAGTGCATTTATGAGTACGACGACAACTTCCGCCGAGCCCCGCCATTCCTCGCCGCGGATGCGCGAATTGCCCGTCGCCGCCGCGACGAAATCGCGCGAGCCGCTCAAAGCCCCGTCGAGCCATTCGAATTCTTACGTGCGGCGTTTCATGCGCGCGGCGATGCGGCCGTTCGCTGCGACGGGCCTGACGCCGAACGGTATCACCTGGGCTCGTATCGTCACCGGCGTTGGCGCTTGTCTCGCTTGTGCGGCGGAGAGCACGGCGTGGGATCACGCCGCCGCCTTGCTGTGGCTGGTATCGGCATTGCTCGATCGCGCCGACGGCGAGTTCGCGCGCATGACGAAGCAATGTTCCGAAAGCGGCCGATTGCTCGATTATCGCGGGGACGTCGTCATCAATGCGCTGATCTTCTTCGCCCTCGGCTTCCATCTGCGGCACGGCGCGCTCGGCGAATGGGCGCTGCTTCTCGGCGGCATCGCTTTCGTTGCCGTCGCGATGGCCGGCATTTTGGCCGAGGCGCTGGAGTTGCGGATCGGCCAAAAGACCGTGCCGTCGCGCCACGGTTTCGATCTCGACGACATCCTCTTCGTCCTCGTGCCGATACTTTGGCTTGGCTATTGCGCGCCGCTTCTTTTCGGTGCGGCGCTCGGCGGAAGCGCCGCCGTCCTTTATCTCTGGCGGCGACTTTCACGCCTGTCGCGGCCGGTCGAGCAGCGCGCCTAGAGCCAGATACGATGAATGATCGTCTGGGGGCGATTGGCCGCACTTGCCGGCGTTGTTCCGCGCCCGCTCGAAGACGTAGAATTTAGCCCTGATCGCTTCCGCGCAACGCGGCCCGCCAGTTGGGCCGGTCGGACGGCGGCGTCAAAGGCCAGCCAATGATATTGCGCGCGTTGCTCGCGGCTTTCACGGTCGCAGCGCTGTTGCCGTCACAGCCGTCTCGTGCCCGTACCGGGAGCGAATTGCCGGAGCCCGATCATGTGGTCGTTGTGATGATGGAGAATCACTCCTACGACCAGATCATGGACGGCGGCAGTCAGACCGCGTTCCTGCGCGCCCTCGCGGCGCAAGGCGCCAACTTCGCCAACGCCTTCGCGATCACCCATCCGAGCGAGCCGAATTATTTCGCGCTGTTCAGCGGCTCGACCCAGGGGATTCGCGACGACGGCTATCACAGCTACAACGTCCCGACCCTCGCCGGCGTGCTGATCGCGGCGCATAAGAGCTTCATCGGCTATGTCGAGCCGGGCTCGCCGCGCAAACACAATCCGTGGGAATCGTTTGCCGATTCGCAAGGCGTCGAGCGAAGCCTGGCGCAATTCCCGACCGATTTCGCCGCCTTGCCGACGGTGTCCTTCGTGATTCCCGATCTCGACGACGACATGCATGACGGCACCGTCGAACAAGGCGACGATTGGGTCTCGGCCCATCTTGGCGCCTATGCAACCTGGGCGCAGACGCATAACTCGCTGCTCATCGTCACCTTCGACGAAGACGATGACGGGCCGCTGAACCGGATCCCGACGATCTTCGTCGGCAATCAGGTCGCGCGCGGCCTCTATGCGCAGCGCATCGATCACTACAGCGTGCTGCACACGATCCTCGCCATGTACGGGCTGCCGCCGCTCGCCAAATCGGCCGATGCGCCACCGATCACCGGCATCTGGCAGCTCGGGGACAAGCCGGCCGGGGCTGCCGCCACGCCTCTCATCCCGGTGAGCGCGCCCTGACATTGCCACGCTCGACGGCCGCCGCCATCATGCCGGCGCTGCGGTCGGGAAGGGGTGGCAATGGGCGTTCTAGAAGGACAAGTCGCGTGGTTGACCGGCGCGGGTAGCGGCATCGGCCGCGCCGGCGCGCTCGAGCTCGCCGCGGCCGGTGCCACCGTCATCGTCAGCGGGCGGACGCCGCAAGGCCTCGCCGAAAGCGTCGCTCTCATCACCCAGGCCGGCGGCAAGGCCGAAGCGGCGGAGCTCGATGTCGCCGACAAGGGAGCGGTCGCAAAGCTCGGCGCCGATATCCTCGCGCGCCACGGCCGCGTCGACATCCTCGTCAACAGCGCCGGGCTCAACCTGTCGACGCGGCTGTGGAAAGACCTGACGCCCGATAGCTTCGATCATATCGCCGGCATCAATCTCAACGGCGCGCTCTATTGTATCCATGCCGTGCTGGCGGCAATGCGCGCGCGGAAAAGCGGACTCATCATCAATATTTCGTCCTGGGCCGGGCGGTTCGAGGAATATCTGACCGGACCCGCTTACAACGCCTCGAAGACCGCGCTCGCGGCGCTCACCCATTCGCTCAACGACGAGGAATGCGTCAACGGCATCCGCGCCTGCTGCATCTTCCCGGGCGAGGTCGCGACGCCGATCCTGCGCCATCGCCCGGTCGCGCCGAGCCGGCAAGAGGTCGATCGCATGCTGCAGGCCGAAGACCTCGGCAAGACGATCCGTTTCGTCGCCGAAATGCCGCCGCGGGTGTGCATCAACGAAATCCTGATCACACCGACCTGGAACCGCTTCTTCATCGGCGGTCCTGATATCGCGAGAAAGTGAGCGTTAAGCCATAAGCTCCAAGCTTAAAGCTTAAAGCTTACGGCTTATCGCTTACGGCTCATTACGGCTTATCGCTTGAAGCCGCAGCCACGATGGCGTTGCCGCGCAGGCTCGCGAGCTCTTTGGCGACGGCCTGCTGTTGGCTATGGAAATCGGCGAGGGCGCGGCCTTCGAGCTTCTCCGTTGCCGGCATGCGGACGCTCAGCGGATTGATCGGCTTGTTGCCGACGCGAACTTCGTAATGGAGATGCGGGCCCGTGGCGAGGCCGGTCATGCCGACATAGCCGATGATCTCGCCCTGGCGCACATGCACGCCCGGCTTGATTCCTTTGGCGATGCGGCTCATATGGGCGTAGGCGGTCGAGTAGGTCGCATTGTGCTTCAAGACGACGAAGTTGCCGTAGCCGCCGGCATTCCATCCCGCCGAGACCACGACGGCATCGCCCGACGCCATGATCGGCGTGCCGCTCGGCACCGCGAAATCGACG
Organism: Allostellaceae bacterium; assembly: GCA_035294105.1. Lineage (GTDB taxonomy): Bacteria > Pseudomonadota > Alphaproteobacteria > ATCC43930 > CGMCC-115725 > CAIKMD01. The sequence goes on along the minus strand of DATGLO010000563.1, from coordinate 3,559 downwards.
CCGGGATGAAGGCGCGTGAAACCGAGGATCGGATGGCGGCGCATGCCGAAGGCCGAGCTGATCCGCGCGCCGTCGACCGGCGTGCGCAGCAGCGCCTTTTTCACGCTGACGCCCTGCGCGTTGTAATAGCCGACGAAGGCACCGGCAGCGGTGTAGCGATAAAGCTCTTGCACCTTGCCGCTCAAGGTCAGCGCGGCATAAGCAACCGTGCCGGTGCCGACGATTTTCCCGCTTTCCTCGTCGACGAGCTGATCGAACAGCACCTCGAAACTGTCGCCCGGCTGCACCTCGCGCTGGAAATCGACGTCGTAGCTGAAGGCGCGGATCATTTCGCTCAGCACCGCTTGCGGCAGGCCGGTTTTTTCCGCGGCGTCGAACAGGCTGGAATCGATCCTGCCGCTGATGCGCAACGGCACCGCGAGAATATCGCGCGGCATCAGCGAGACCATATAGCTGCCGTCGGCGCCGCGCGTGAGGACGAGGTCATGCGCAAAATCGGGCGCCAGCTTCAGCTCTTTGACGCCGTTTTCATCGCGGGTGAAGGCGATCGTTTGTCCGATCTTGAGCGCGCGCGGATCCCATTTTTCCTTCAGCGCGGCGATGGCGTTCTGCGCCGCGACCGGCGCGATGCCCGCGCCTTGCAGCAGAGTTGCCAACGAATCGCCCGACTGCGCGGTGAGCGTCTCGAACGCCGCTTCGGGTGCTGCCGCTTCGGGCGCTGCTGCGACCGGCGCGGGCGACGGCGGCGGCACGGTCGGTTCGACGATGGGGGCAGCGGGGGGCGCCTGCCGCGTCGAGGGAAGCCGAGCCCGCGCGGTGGGGTCAATGACGAGCGCCCAGAATAAAAATAAACCCAGTACCGCCAGCGCGACGGCCGATTGGCGCGAATGGGTGACCAACGGACTTCCCCCGAGTACCGGCGATCGTTATCCCGATTAACCGCCGGGGCGCCTGGTGCGGCGCACAAGGGCAGGAAAACAGACCGGGCGCGTCCCGTCAACCGTTTCCAAATGCCCGGGCGACCCGCGCGACTCGGCGACTCAGGGTACGGTTTTCGCGCCGGCCGACACGTCTTCGAGCGCGCCCTCGCTGGTTTCGGGGCCCAGCAAGGCGATCGCGGCGATGCCGAGACAGCCCATCACGGCGAACATGGCGTAAACGCTCACGATGCCGAGATTTGCATCGAGCAGCGAGCCGACCGCGGTCGGCGCGATGAAGCTGCCGATGCGGCTGATGGTACTGCCGGTCGAGGTCGCCCAGGCGCGCATCCGCGTCGGAAAGAGCTCCGCAGTGTAGAGGAAGCACAAGGCCGCGGTGAAATTCGTGCCGATCAGCGCGATGAGGCCGGAGCTGAAGAGCATCGGCCAGCCGGTGATGTGCAGCACCGCGACCAGGAAAATGCCGAGGGCGAGACCCACGACCGAGAGGCCATAGCCGACGACGAAGCTCTTCGTGCGGCCGATCCGGTCCGCGACCTCGCCCCAGACGAAAACGAGGCAGAGGGTGATCGCGCCGCTGATCACGGCGAGCATCAGCGCGTTCCTCGGCGGCAGCCCGCCGATCTTCACGTAAAGCGTCGGGATCCAGATCTGCAGCCCGTAGCTGACGAAATACGTGGCGAAGAATAAGAGCCAACAGAGGACCGTGCGCCGCGTATAGATGCCCTGGAACAACTCGCCGAGCCGGGTGGTCTGCCGCTCGCCGCGATAATTCACTTGCGGCTGCGGCAGCGCCTTGCCGCTGTCGCGGGCCGCCGCTTCATAGCGGGCGACGGTTGCATCGGCCTCGGCGCCGCGGCCGTTCTCGGCGAGCCAGCGCGGCGATTCCGGCACCAGGTAATGCATCATGATCGCGAGCGGCAGCGCGAGGCCCCCGGTCGCGAACAGCGCCCGCCAGCCGACCGCCGGTCCGAAGATCGCAAAGCAGGCGAGGCCGACCAGCGGCGCGAGGAAGATGCCGGTCGAGAACAACACGGTGTAGCCCCAGAAGAAGCCGCGGCCGCGCCGCGCCGCGGGCAGGAACTCGCTGTAAAGCGCCGACGAGACCGGGATCTGCCCGCCGAGCGCCAGACCTTCGATCATGCGCACGACGAGGAGGCTCTCGAAATTCCAGGCGAAGGCGGCGACAAGCGACAGCGCGCCGAAGCCCGCAATCATCCAGACGCAGACCGGCTTGCGGCCGACGATCTCGGCGAGCCAGCCGAAGAAAGGCGCGCCCACGGTCATGCCGACATAGGCCGAGCTGATCAGCAGCCCGACTTGCGTGTAGCTGATATGGAGCGAGCTGACGATCGCGGTCAGTGCCGCGGCGATGATCAGCGAGTCGAAAGAATCGAAGAAGGTGCCGAGGGCGATCGTGCCGGCGATGCGGCGATGCAGCGCCGTCATCGGCAGGCGATCCATGCGCGCGGCGACTTCGTCGGCGAGGCGATGCGCGGCGGCGTCGGCGATGCCGCGCTCGGCGGTTGCCCGGTTGATCGTCATGTCTCTCCCTGCTCTGTCGTTTCAGCCCGAGAACAGCCCGAGCTTCTTTAGAAAGGCAATCGCGTGCCGGTCGTATTCCCACGGCATCTCGATCATCGGCGCGTGGCCGGCGCCTTCAATGCTGCGATGCTCGCTGCCCGGAATGAGTTTCTGCAAATCGAAGGATGATTGATAGCTGCGGTCCTCGGTGCCGGCGATGATGAGGGTCGGCACCTTGATGCTGCGGTAATAGGATTCGGGCGGCCGGTCGACATTCGCCTGGTTCATCGCGATGACGCTGGCGAGCGTGCCAGCGTTGTTCAGCTCGACCACCATATCGGCGTAATAGGTGAGAATCGGGTCCTTCTGTACTGCCGGCGCGAAGTGGTCGAAGAGCTGCTTGTAGCGCAGCGCGATGCCTTCGCTTTTGTAGCGCTCGACCCAGCGGATGAACACCTCGGCGCTGGGCGAATAGCCGGTGCCCGAAAGGATGAGCGCCTGCACGCGCGCGCTCTGTTGCTCGACCATGCGCTGCGCGACGCCGGAGCCGATCGAATTGCCGTGCAGGATGATCGGGCCGTCGGAAACGCAGTCGACCGCTTCCCAGCAGGCCGCGGCTTGGTCGGCGATGGTGACGCCCTCTTGCACCGCGGGCGAGCGGCCGTAGCCGGCGAGATCGATTGCGACGGTGCGATACCACGATGAGAAATGCGCGCATTGATAGAGCCACAAGCGATGGTCGTCCGGCGTCGAATGGAGAAACACCATCGGCGTGCCGGTGCGGCCTTGCTGCTCGAGATAAAGCGGGCCGGGGATGTGCCTTGCCACGGCTCAGATCGAGGGTCGATAGGTTTCGGGCCGCGCGTCGATCGCCTCGGCGACGGCGCCCGCCCAATCCGTCGCATCGCGCGGGAGAAGGCACGAGATCGGGCGGATGCGATAATCCTCGGCCGCGATCTTCGGCTTCTTGCCTTCGGCCAAAGCGCGCGCTTCGGCCATCAGCCGGCGCCGTGCGGTGATGACGACGATATCGGTCGAGCCGAGATTCTCGTTGGTGCGATCGAAATTCCCGCCGATGCTTTCGGTGATCGCGACGT
>DATGLO010000562.1:0-2239 GCA_035294105.1 Allostellaceae bacterium | reverse complement strand
ATCGTCGAGAAGCACCTGAAGCTTCATGTCGAGTTCGACGATTTGCACCGGCTGCTCGATGTTCCGCGCAGCGGGATCGGCCTCGACCCGGACATGTTCGGCGCGATTTGGCTCGAAGCCGGCAGGATCGTCATCGACGAGAGCCTCGACCCCGAGGAGCGGCCCGAGCGTGAGGGCCGCTACAGGTTCACACTCGCGCATGAAGGCGGCGGCCATTGGCGCTTGCATCGGCCGCTGGTCCGTCCCAGCCGAGATCAAGGTTCGCTGTTGGTCGATCGTGCGCGACCGACGGTCATCTGCCGCTCAAGCCAAGCTAAAGAGCGGGTGGAGTGGCAGGCGGACTTTTACGCTTCGTGCCTGTTGATGCCGCGCAAGATGGTTTTTGCTGCCTGGGACGAAGCGTTTCCCGACCGCAAGCAGCGCGTCCTGCAACCGGAAACACCGATCGAACACCCCTTCGTCGAGATTGGCCGCGATTTCGACGACGACGAAGATCGGGTGCTTGATAGCTTTGCCCGGCCGTTCGCCGAGCGCTTCCTCGTCTCGCCGATCGCGATGCGCATCCGGCTCGAAAAGCTCGGGCTGCTGCACCGTGTCGTGCCGCGCCAGCGGCTTCTCACCGAAGGCTTCTGACCCTTTTTTTTGAGGAGACCGTAAAGTGTCAATTGAACAAGCGATCTGGCCAGGCGAAAGGCGGCGAGCCGCGTTCCAGACCCGCGACTTCTATCTCGCCTGTTTCTTGCGCTGCGCCGGCTACGACCTGCTCGACCTTCGCGCCGAGGGGCGCCGCAAGGTCTTCGTGTTCCAGGATCGGCCGAGCCGGCGCGACGACGTGGTGGCGTTCTACGGCGACGCGGCTACGGTTCGCCCGCAAGCGTTCGCCGCCACCATCAAGGACATGAAAGGGCTTCTGCACAATGGTTGAGGCACCGATTGCACCGTCATCGCAGCGCATTGCCCGCGGGCAGGTCCGCGAGGCGCTCGACCGTCTGGAAGGGTTGGTCGTCGATGGGCTCAAGCACGGCTTCTTCGATTATTCGATTGCCTGCGAGGTCGGCAACGGCGGCAAGCGCCATCTCGTGATCCGTGCCGGCAAGAGCCACAAGTTCACGATCCCCGCAGAGGAAGTGCCGCACTGACGTTAGGCGGCGATCCCTGTGACGGGGACGCCCAAGTGCAGATCATTTAGGGTCCAGCGTCATCGGTGGGAATCCGAGGCCGGAGGCCAGGAGCACGGAGCGGCGAACAGTCGGCCGTGAGGTCTTCGGATGAAGCGTCTCGACGCTGCAAACGACAATGATGCGGGCAAGCAAATCGCTCGCACCCGACAAATCTGGAAACCGCGCATCGGGCGCGACCTCACCGACGAAGACGCCCGGCAGATCGCCGAGAACGTGACCGGCTTCTTCGCGGTTCTTGCCGAGTGGTCACACGCCGAAAGGCGCGCGGCCAACGACAATAAGGCACCCTCCAAGTCGCACGACTGCGAGACGCGCCATGACCGCTGAAGCCATCGCCAAGGCCCTCGGCGGGCGCAAGGCCGGCGCCGCCTGGATGGCGCGCTGTCCGGCGCATGAGGACCGTGCGCCGAGCCTCTCGATCGCCGACGCCCGCGACGGCAAGGTGCTCATGCGCTGTCATGCCGGATGCGATCAGCAAGACGTGATCGCCGCGCTTCGGGCGCGCGGCGTCTGGCCAGATATAGACCGGGGCGCTCGCCAATCATTGCGCAAGCCCAGTCGTCAATCACCGGCCGAACCCGATTGCGACGCCCTGAAGCGAACAAAGGCGGCGCTCGCCATCTGGCAGGCCTCGCATTCAGCCGAAGGGACGCCGGTCGAAACCTATTTGCGCTCGCGCGGGCTCACGATCCCGGTTCCGCCTTCGATCCGCTTCCATGCCGGACTGAGGCATCCGTCAAGCGGCGTCTGGCCGGCGATGGTGGCGCTGGTGACGCAAGGCACCGACGGCAAGCCGATCGGCATTCACCGCACCTTTCTTGCCCGCAGCGGCAATGGGAAAGCGTCGGTCGATCCGGTGAAGATGATGCTTGGACCATGCCGCGGCGGCGCGCTGCGGCTCGGACCGCCCGACGATGGGCTGATGGTCGGTGAAGGCATCGAGACCTGCCTTGCCGCGATGCAGGCAAGCGGCCGTTCGGCTTGGGCAGCGCTTTCTACCTCGGGCCTTCGCACCCTCGATCTGCCGCACGAGGTTCGCGACGTGATCGTGCTCGCCG
>DATGLO010000561.1:0-7113 GCA_035294105.1 Allostellaceae bacterium | reverse complement strand
CATCGGCGAGCATCGCGTCACGCAGATGGCGCGCATCTTCGCGCTCGATCCGGCGCCGGCGCCGCGGCTGTGGATCGCGGCGGAGCGCGAAGCGGAAGCGGCGCGGCTCGTGCCGCCGGGCGGCCCGGTGCTGGCGATCGGTCCGGCGGCGAATTGGCGCGGCAAGGAGTGGCGGGGCGAGCGTTTTGCCGAGCTGGCGCAGCGGCTGACCGAACCGGGCGGACTCTTTCCCGGTGCGCGCGTCGCGGTGCTCGCGGCGGCGCATGAGCGCCCGCAAGCGCTGCCGCTGATCGAGGCGCTGGGCCCGCGCGCGCTCGATCTCGTCGGCAAGATTCATCTCCTTACCGTCGCCGCGGTGATCAAGCGCGCCGCGCTCTTCATCGGCAACGATACCGGCTTGATGCATCTCGCCGCCGCGACCGGCACGCCGACGCTCGGATTTTTCGGCCCGAGTCCGATCGATCAATACGCGCCGTGGGGACCGCACACCGCTGTCGTCGCGACCGCGATCCGTCCGCCCGAGCTGATCCCGCCGAATTTCGATCGCCTCACCACCGACACGCTGATGGACAGCCTCAGCGTCGATATGGCGGAGCAGGGCGTGCGCACTCTCTGGGCGCGCGTGAGCGGCAAGGCCGCATGATGGCGCATGTCGTGATGACAGATGACGGCATCGTCTTCGATGGGCTCAGCCCGTCGCGGGGGCCGCTGGGCGGCGCCGAGGCGGCGTTCTTGAGCCTCGCCGAAGGCTTCGCCGCGCGCGGTCATCGCGTCGAGGTGCGCAATCGCTGCGCCGGGCCGCTTCAGCATAACGGCGTCGATTGGGCGCCGCTCGAGCGCGGCCTGCCCGATGCGTGCGATCTCTACATCGCCAATCGCGGCCACCGCCTCATCGGGCTCGTGCCGCAAGCGCGCCGTCGCGTTTTCTGGATCCACAATCCCGGCGGCTATTTACGCAAGTGGCGCTACGTCCGCGAATTGTTGCGCTGGAAGCCGGTGATCGTGACGACGAGCCGCTATCACGAAAGCACCGTGCCGCGCTGGATGCCGAGCGGCGGCCGCGTCACGATTCCTTACGCGCTGGCCGATGACTTTCGCAACGCGCCGCGGCTTGACGCGCCGCCGCCGCCGCACGCGATCTTCACCTCCAACCCGTTGCGCGGTCTCGACTGGCTGCTCGATCTGTGGGTGAAAGAGATTCATCCTGCGGTGCCAGAAGCCGAGCTCCATCTTTATTGCGGGCCTACCGTCTATGGCGCGGCGGGCGATGCGAAGGCGTCGGCGATGAACGCCGTGCTGGCGCGCGCCGAGATGCTCGCGGACCAAGGGGTGAGGCGATTTCCGCCGCTGGCGCGGCCGGCGTTGATCGCGGCGCTGCGCCAAAGCCGCGTCATGCTTTATCGCGGCGACGACAACGAGACCTTCTGCATGGCCGTCGCCGAGGCGCAGGCGCTCGGCGTGCCGGCGGTCGTGCTCGGTTGGGGCTCCTTGCCCGAGCGCGTGCGCGACGAGGTCACGGGCTTCGTCGATGCCGACGACAAGGGTTTCGCCGCGCACGCCATCGCGCTGCTGAGCGAAGTCTTGCTGTGGCGCCGGCAACATGAGGCGGCGCTGGTCTTGCAAACGCCGGCGAGCGCGGACGAGGTGGCGCTGCAATTCGAGACGCTGATCCCATGACGCGGCTTGTGCAGGCGATGGCGGGCGCGCCGCATGGCGGCGCCGAAGCCTTTTTCGAGCGGCTGGCGATTGCGCTCGGTCGTGCCGGCGAAGAGCAGCGGCTGGCAATTCGCCCCGAGCCGGAGCGCGTGGCGCGGCTGCGCGGCGCCGGACTCGCCGTCGACGAACTCGCTTTCGGCCGCGTCTTCGATTTCGTCACCACGCGGCGGCTCGCCCGGCTGATCCGCGATTTCGCGCCGCGCGTCGTGCTAAGCTGGATGAGCCGCGCGACGATCTACATTCCGCGCGGCGATTTTGTCCATGTCGCGCGGCTCGGCGGCTATTACGACCTCGGCTATTACAAGCATTGCGATCATCTGATCGGCAATACGCGCTCGCTCGCCGCCTGGATGGTGAAAGAGGGCTGGCCCGAGAACCGCGTGCACTATCTGCCGAATTTCGTCGACGACAGCGCGATGCCGCCGCTGCCGCGCGCGAGCCTCGATACGCCGGAAGGCGCGCCGCTCGCGCTGGCGCTCGGCCGGCTTCATCCCAATAAAGGCTTCGACCGGCTGCTCGAAGCGGTGGCGCAGGTGGACGGACTCTATCTTTGGCTCGCGGGCGAGGGGCCGCTCGATCGTGCGCTGAAGCGTCAGGCGCGCACGCTCGGCATCGAGGCGCGTGTGCGCTTTCTCGGCTGGCGCCGCGACGTCGCGGCGCTGCTCGCCGCCGCCGACATGCTGGTCTGCTCTTCGCGCAGCGAGCCTTTGGGGAACACCATCCTCGAAGCGTGGGCTGCGCGCCGAGCCGTGATCGCCAGCGCGGCCAGCGGGCCGGTCGAGCTGATCGAGCCGGAAAAGACCGGCATCCTCGTGCCGGTGGACGATGCCGCGGCCCTCGCCGCGGCGATGCGCGCCCTTGCCGCCGACGCGCCGCGCCGGGCCGCGCTCGGCGCCGCCGGACGCGCCGCTTTCGCGGCGCAGTTCAGCGAAGCGGCCGTGGTCGCACGCTATCGCGATTTCCTCGCGACGGTCGAACGCTGATGTGCGGCATCGCCGGCATGATGACCGTCAGCGGCGAGCCGGCGCCGAGCGCCGCCTTGCAGGCGATGGAAAAGGCGCTCGCTCATCGCGGGCCCGACGGCAACGGGCATTACCGGTCGGGCGATGTCGGCATGGTGCAGACGCGGCTCGCGATCATCGATCTCGCGACCGGCGATCAGCCGATCTACGAGCCGGGCGGCGCCGCCCTCATGGCCAATGGCGAGATCTACAATTATCTCGAGCTCCATGCCGAGGTGCCGCAGGCGAAATTCGCGACCTCGTCCGACTGCGAGCTGCCGCTGCATCTCTATCGCAAATTCGGACTCGATTTCACAAAGCATCTGCGCGGCATGTATGCGATCGCGCTGCACGATCCCGGCGCCGGACGGCTGGTCCTGGCGCGCGATCCTTTCGGCATCAAGCCGCTTTACTACGCCGAGACGGCGCTCGGCTTGCTCTTTGCCTCGGAAGCGCAGGCGCTCGTGAAGAGCGGACTGCTGCCCGGCGAGCTCGTGCGGCAATCGCGCAACGAATTGCTCGAGCTGCAATTCACCACCGGCCGCGACACGATCTTTGCGGGGATCAGCCGCGTTTTACCCGGCGAGACGCTGGTCATCGCCAAGGGCCGCATCGTCGAGCGGCGGCGGCTCGCGGCGCTGCCCCATGACGGCGCGGCGCGCAGCTTCAGCGAGGGCGCGGCGCTTGGCGCGTTCGATCGCGTGTTCGAGGAAAGCGTGCGGCTGCATCAACGCGCCGACGTGCCTTACGGCATGTTCCTCTCGGGCGGCATCGACAGCTCGGCGGTGCTGGCGATGATGGCGCGATTGAACGAGCGGCCGGTCAAGGCTTTCACCATCGGCTTTTCCAATACCGCGGTGAGCGACGAGCGCCAGGCGGCGCGCGCCGTCGCGCAGGAGCTCGGCGCCGAGCATCAAGAAGTGGAATTCCGCGAAGGCGATTTCTGGACCTTGCTGCCCGAGATTGCGTGCGCGATGGACGATCCCGCCGCCGATTACGCGATCCTGCCGACCTACAAGCTCGCCGCGACCGCGCGCGCCGCCGGCATCAAGGTGATCTTGTCGGGCGAGGGCGGCGACGAGCTTTTCGCCGGCTATGGCCGCTATCGCAGCGTCGCGCGGCCTTGGTGGGCGGGCGGCAAGCTGCTGCGGGCGCGCGGCAATCTCGACAAGCTCGGCATTCTGCGCGGCGATCTCGCCGGTTGGCGCGACGGCGTTGCCGCAGCCGAGGTCGCGGCTCAGGACGGCGCGCGTACGCGGCTGCAAGTCGCGCAGGCGACCGATTGCGCCGATTGGCTGCCGAACGATTTGCTCACCAAGCTCGATCGCTGCCTCATGGCGCATGGCATCGAGGGCCGCACGCCGTTCCTCGATTCCGGCGTGGCGGCTTTCGCTTTCCCGCTTGCCGACGATCTGAAGGTGCGGGGCGGCCTCGGTAAATATCTGCTGCGGCGCTGGCTTGCAGGGCATTCGAAAGCGGCGCAGGCGATGGCGAAGAAGCGCGGCTTCACCGTGCCGGTCGGCGAATGGATCGCGCGCCGCGGCGCGCAACTCGGGCCTTTGGTCGCTTCGCAACCGGGGGTCCGGGAGATTTGCCTGCCCAATCGCGTCGAGAAGCTGTTCGCGAGCGCACAGGAAAAGCGCGCCGGCTTCGCCGCCTGGACGCTGCTTTTCTACGCGCTCTGGCATCGCCATCACATCGAGCGCCTGCCGGCGGCCCCCGATGTCTTCGCCGCCCTGGCGGGGTAGTTTTTTCCTAAAATCACCGGCAATCGCGCGCGGCAAGTGAGCGCGGCGTTAAGCTTTGCGGCGCTAGGCTCGACGCTATGAGCGACATGTATGGGCCGTCGCGAGGGGCGATGCTGCGCCGCGCCTTCCTCTGGACGATCGGCCTGGGCGCCGTCGCCTATGCGGTGCCGGGCTATCTCAAAGGGCTCGGCCTCAGCGACGTCTTTGCCGGCGCGCCGTCGACGCCGCAAAAATCCGCCCGTCCGGAGCAGCGCATCAGCATGGCAAGCGCGCCCGGCGACGAGCCCTCGGTCGAAACGTTCCGCGCGCGCAACAATCAGTTCTTCGTCACGGCGACGATCAACGGCAACGCGGTGCATTTCGTCGTCGATACGGGCGCGACCTATGTCTCGCTGACGCCCGACGATGCGCGCCGCCTCGGCTTCGATCTTGCGACGCTCGATTGGAGCATCCGCACGAGCACCGCGAACGGCGAGGCCGCCGATGCCGCGGTCACTCTCGCCGACCTCCGCCTCGGCGATATCGTCGAATACAACGTGCCGGCGCTCGTCATGAAGACCGGCGGCGGGTTGTCGCTGCTCGGTATGTCGTTCCTCTCGCGGCTCAAGTCCTGGAACATCCGCGACGGCGTCTTGACCATCGCATCTTAACTTTACCGGCCGATCGGCTACTCTCGGAGCAAGAACCCGGGGGGAAAATTGCCGCGCGCCTTGCCTTGCTTGGCTCTCGCCCTTGTCGCGTGGTTTCTCGCGGCTGCTTCGACGCGCGCCGCCGATAAGGTCACCGTCACCTATGCGAGCTTCGACGCGCTTTACGCGCCTTACTTTCTTGCTATCGATAAGGGCTATTTCGCCAAAGAGAATCTCGACGTCACGCTGATGCAGGCGGGCGGCGGCACGGCGACGCCGGCGCTGATCGCCGGGAGCGTGCAGTTCAGCTCGTCCTCGGGCTCGGCGATCACCGCGATCCTGCGCGGCGCGCAGCTGAAAGTTGTGATGACCATGGCGGTGAGCTTGCCGTGGAAGCTCTGGGCGACGAGCCCGGCGATCAAGACGCTCCAAGACGTCAAAGGCCAGCCGGTCGGGATCGAGACCGCCGGCGGGCTTGACGAGCTGGCGCTCCGCGGGGCGCTGATGAAAGCGGGCCTGCCGCAGGACTGGGTGAGCTACGATCCGGTCGGCGTCGGCGGCGCGCAGCGCATCGCGATCATGGAACATGCCTCGCTGCCGGCGATCTTTCTCTCTTATATCGAAGAACGCATCGCGCGACAGCGCGGCGCGCTCGCGCACGGCCATGTGCTGATCGATTTTCCGCACGACCTGAGGATGCCTTATAACGGCCTTGCCACGAGCGATGCGCTGATCGCGCGCAATCCGGGTCTCGTCGAGCGCTTCGTCACCGCGGTCGTGATGGGCATGCGCGAGATGAAGGCAAGCCGCGGCGCGACTCTTGCCGCGATGGCGCGATACGCCAAGAACGCGAGCGAGCAGACCTTGGCCGAGGCGCTCGACGACACAACCCCGACCGTTCTCGCCAATGCCGAGGCGGCGCCCGACGAACGCGAATTCGATTTGCAGCTCCGCGGCAGCATGCTCAAAATGCCGGAAAGCGCGCTGCCGCCCGACAACAAGGTCTATGATTATTCCTTCGTCGAAAAGGCGATCGCGTCGCTGGACAAGAGCGGCTGGAAGCCGTGACAGCATTTACTATGCTCGTCACCCCGGCCAAGCGAAGCGCGAGCCGGGGTCCAGGGCAAATAATGTCCGACAACCCTGGACCGCCGCTTTTCGCGGGGCTGACGATGTGAGAATGTGCGAAGTCGGAGGATGACGCTATGGATACACTGACTCCCGTACGTCTCGATATCCGCCCCCTGGCGCCGACCATCGGCGCCGAGGTGAGAGGTCTCGATCTGCGCCGGCCTATCGACGCCGCGACCGGCGCCGCGCTGCGCCAAGCCTGGTACGACCACGCGGTGCTGCTGGTGCGCGGGCAGAGCCTCAGCGAGGACGAAGAGGCGCGCTTTGGCGAAGTGTTCGGGCCGCTCGCCTTGGCGCATGTGACGCGGCGCGCGCCGGGGCGGCATCCGTCGATCATGCTGATCTCGAACATCCGCGAGAACGGCAAGCCGATCGGCGCCTTGCCCGACGGCGAGATGTTCTTCCATTCCGATCTTTGCTACACCGAGCATCCCGTGATCGGCACCATGCTCTACGCGATCGAGGTACCTTCGGTCGGCGGCAACACCTTGTTCGCCGACCAGTATGCCGCTTATAACGCGCTGCCGGCGGCGATGAAGGCGCGGATCGACGGGTTGCGCGCGACGAACCGCTACGAGATCGGCTACGACGTCACCATCCGCAAAGGCCGCGCGCCCGACACCGCGCCGCATTGGACGCATCCGATGGTGCGTGTCCATCCGAAGACGCAAAAGAAAGCGCTCTATATCAATCGCCTGATGACGCACGACATCGAGGGCATGGACGAGGCCGAAGCCGCAGCGCTCTTGGAGCAGCTCTACGATCATCAGGAGCAGCGGCGCTTCGTCTACGAGCATTTCTGGCGGCCGGGCGATGTGATCCTCTGGGACAATCGCTGCACGCTCCATGCGCGCACCGATTTCAGCCCGAGCGAGCGCCGGCTCTTTA
>DATGLO010000560.1:0-4090 GCA_035294105.1 Allostellaceae bacterium | reverse complement strand
ATGACCGATGTCGAGCCGATCGGCCGCATCACACCCTGGTGCGCCGGACTTTGGGGCGACGCGCATGAGGAAGCGATGGTGCGCGTGCTCGCCTCGTGCCGCAAATACGGCCAAGCGAAGATGGGCATCCAGATCGCGCATGCCGGACGTAAGGCGTCGTGCGACGTCCCCTGGCGCGGCGGCAAATATCTCTCGCCCGATAAAGGCGGCTGGCAGACGATCGCGCCTTCTGCGATTCCGTTCGGCGAGGGCTACGGCACGCCGCGTGCGATGGTGAAGGAGGACTTCGAGCGCGTGCTCGCGGCCTTCGTCGACGCGACGCGGCGCGCCGCGCGGGCAGGTTTCGACGCTTGCGAGATGCACGGCGCACATGGCTATCTCCTGTCGTCGTTCTTCTCGCCGCTGTCGAACCGGCGCGAGGACGAATACGGCGGCAGCATCGAGAACCGGATGCGCTTTCCGCTGCAGGTGTTCCGCGCGATGCGCCAAGCCTGGCCGGCCGAGAAGCCGTTAGGCGTGCGTCTCTCTTGCGTCGATTGGGTCGATGGCGGCACGACGATCGAAGATACGATCGTCTTCGCCAAGGCGCTTAAGGAGGCCGGCTGCGATTTCATCTGCTGTTCGAGCGGCGGTGTCGTGTCGATGGTGCCGCCGCTGATCCGCGCCGGCTATCAGGTCAAATTCGCCGAGCGGATTCGTCGCGAGGTCGGGATACCGACGCGCGCTGTCGGCATGATCTTCACCGGCGCGCAAGGCGAGGCGATCGTCGCCGAGGGCCAGGCCGATCTGGTGGCCGTCGGCCGCGGCTATATCGACGATCCGCGCTGGGCTTGGCACGCCGGCGACGATCTGGGCGTGCTCGCGCCTTTTGCCTCCCAGACCCATACAGCCCGCAATCCCAACTGGATCAAAAATAAGCGCGAGGCGCTAAAACTGCCGCCAACTTAACAGGCATTTAATCTGCCCATGCGATAACGCGATGTATGAACATCAACAGTATCTTCAAGCACGTGCGCGCCGTTTCTTATGGTTTACACGAAGGTAACCGGGGCGCGACCGCGATCGAATACGCGCTCCTCGCGATGCTGATCGCCCTCGCGATTGTCGCCGGCGTTTCGTCCATTGCGCCGAAGCTCAACACCACCTTCACGACCGTTTCCGGCGACCTGTAGTGCGCTGCCCGAAGAGCTGACCGCGCCGCCGATCGTGGTTAAAAAATTTACTATATCAATAGCTTATATTCATAAGTTAATAACTCTGTTCTAGCCCTGGGCCATCCTCTGCGCTAGGATATTGCCGTAAGCAGAGGTAATTCCTTGGTTAACGCGGCTTTTCACGTAAGCCCGGAGGCGCGCTGATGCCGGACGGCTTTGCCTTTCCGCGCACGATCGCGCGGCGGAGCCAAACGGCCGCACCTTTGCCGTTTCTGGTTACGGGCGGCTGCGGTTTCATCGGCTCCTCTCTGACGGCCGCTCTGGTCGCGCGCGGCGATACCGTGCGCGTGCTCGATGATCTCTCGACCGGCTCCGCCGCTGCGCTGCCCGCCGGCGTCGAGCTCATCCAAGGCGATATCGCCGATCCCCTGGCGGTGCGCCGTGCCATGGAGGGTGTGGCCGGCTGCTTCCATCTAGCGGGCTTTGCCTCGGTGCCGCAAAGCCAGCGCCAATGGCTCAACGCTCATCGCAACAACCTGACCGGCGCGGTGAACGTGCTCGATGCGAGTCACCGCGAACGGCCCTCGAACCCGGTTCCGGTCGTCTACGCCTCGACCGCCGCGATCTATGGCGATCACGCGAACGCGCTGCTCGCCGAGTGGCTGCCGGCGAGGCCGATCTCTTCCTACGGTGCCGACAATGTCGGCGCCGAGCTCCATGCCCGCATTGCGCGCGCCGTTCACGGCGTGCCCGCGATCGGCATGCGTCTGTTCAACGTCTATGGGCCGCGCCAATCGGTGCAAGGGATTTACGCCAGCGCCGTTACGATGTTTTGCGAGGCGCTCCTCCATCGTCGGCCGATCACGGTTTTCGGCGACGGTTTGCAAACCCGCGATTTTGTCTATATCGACGACGTGGTGGATGCGCTGCTCGCGGCCATGGAGCACTTGCCGCTGGTTCCGGAAGTGCTGAACGTCGCGACCGGGCGCGGCATCACCGTTCTCGATCTTATCGCCGAAATCGCGACCCAATGCGGTATCGAGCCCGAGCTAGTCTTCGCGCCGGCGCGGCTCGGCGATGCGCGGTTTCTCGTCGGCGATCCGTCACGCGCGCTCGACTATCTGGGCTTCCGTCCCGAGACGGAGCTCGAGACCGGCATCGCCGCGACCCTCAAGGCGCTCGACGACGCTCTTGTCTAAGCCAACTCAGGCGATCTGACGCGCGACGAACGGGCCGAGCGTATTCGCGACCGGCAGCGGCAGCTTTTTCCAGGTATCGACCATCAGCCGGTATTTCGGATTAAGGGGGTTGATCTCGGGCAGCTCTCTGCGGCGCACGAGGTGGAATTGATAGGCGAGGGGCGTCGGCTCGAAGCCCCAATAGGTCTTGTAATCGAAGGCGCCGGTGCCGCGCTTGCTGCGGCCGAAATCGAAGATGCTGCAGCCGCGTTCGAGCGCCCGCCCCATCAGCCGCCAATACTGCAGATCGTAGGCGTGCAGCGGCCGCGCGGCCGGGGTCGCGCCGCCGTAATAGGGCATCGCGACGTCCTTGAAGAAATACGTCATGAGGGCCGCGACCGGGCCTTCCGGGCCGCTGATCGTCGATAGCTCGACCGCATCGCCGAACTCGTCGGCGATCGCCGTATAAAAACGCCGCGGCAGCACCGGCGTGCCGAGGTTGCGCAGGCTCTCGGCATAGATCCGGTAGAACAACGCCGGATCGACGCCGGTCTGAACGCTGAGGCTTTTGTTGTCGAGCGCCTTGCGCAGATCGGCGCGCTTCTTGCGCGGAACGGCTTTGAGATTGGCGCCCTCGTCGCGGCTGAGCGTGCGGCGGAATCCGAAATAAAGCCCGGGCCTGGCGAGCCACGGAATATCGCGCGCCGTATCGTGGCGCAGCTCGACGAAATCGACGCCCATCGTTTCGCCAAGGCGCGCGGCGTCGTCGGCCAGCGCGACGACGGCAGCCTGATTCGCCGCGGCGATGCCGCCGCCGACCCCGAAGCCGAGCGATACGAGGGCATGTCCGAAGAGCCGCGACTTCACCTCGATCAGCGGCAAGACGCCGACCAGCCGGTCGCCGTGCCAGGCGCAGCGGTAATACGCGCGGTGACCGAGAGTGTTCTCGATCACGCGGCGCCAGCCGGCGCGGTGAAAGAACGTGGCGCTCGCTTCGGCGAAGACGAAAGCTTCCCAAGCGGCCTCGTCCGCTGCCGTGAAGGCACGCACGGTCGGCGGCGGCGCGTCGAGCACCAGCTCCTTTTCAGCGCGCGACGAAGATGCGGTCATAGGCATCGACCATGGCCTCCCAGGAATAATGGCGACGAACGTGAATCGCGTTGAGCGCGCCAAGCTCGCTGCGGCGCTTGGGCGAGGCGGCGAGATCCATGAGAGCCTTCGCGAAGGCCGGCTCGTCGGCTTTGGCCACGACGTAGCGGCGATTATCCGGGGCGAGCATTGCTTTGACGTCGCCGACATCGACCGATACGACCGGCAGGCCCACCGCCATCGCCTCGAGCACCGACATCGGCATCTGCTCGGTGTTCGATGAGAGCGCGAAAATGTCGAATAGCCTGAGGGCGCGCTCCGGCTCTTCGACGGCGCCGAGAAAGATCACGCGATCGGCAATGCCGAGGCTTGAGGCGAGTGCCTCGATCTCCGCGCGTTGCGCTCCGCCGCCCGCAATGGCCAGCCGGGTCGGCCGAGCGGTGTCGATGCGCGCGAAGACCCGCACCAGTCGGGCGACGTTCTTTTCGGGCCGCAGCGGCGCGACCGTACCGATAATGATCTCGCCCTGATCCCGTGCGAAAAGCGGCGGCTCGGTGCCGCCGGCGGCAAAGCCATCCGCGTCGATGCCGTTCGCGATGTAACGCACGCGCGCGGCGGGCAAATGCCATTCGCGCCGCGCGATTGCTTCGAGACTTCGCGAGGGAACGA
>DATGLO010000559.1:0-5857 GCA_035294105.1 Allostellaceae bacterium | reverse complement strand
ATTACGTGCTCGGCAAGGCACCGCAGCAGTTGAAGGATATGTTCGGGGCGATGGTCGAGGCGCAGGACTTCACGGCGAAGATGCTGCAGCCCGGCGCCGATTGCCGCGAGATTTTCGCCGAATACAACGCCTATATGGCCGCGCGCGGCTTTCCGCCCGAGCGGCGCGTCCATTGCCACGGCCAGGGCTATGAGAATGTCGAGCCGCCGCTGGCCCGTCCCGACGAGACGATGAAGATCGGCAAGAACATGAATATCGGCATCCATCCGGCTGTCGGCACGAAGGAGATGTTCATCACCTCTTGCGACAACTTCCTGATCGACGCCGGGGGCAAGGTCGAGCGCCTGCACCGCACGCCGCGCGAAGTCATCGAGCTCTGAGCGGCGGCGCGCCGCGTTTGCCGCGCGTCAGCGCTTATCCTGGGTGTGATCGAGGCCGAATTGCGAACGGTCGATTTTAGCCCGCGCCGCCGCGTCGAGCGTCTTCTGCTTGAAGTGTTCCCACGGCCGGTTGAAGTCGAACTCGTCCGGCGTGAAAAGCTCCGCCTCGTTCATGACGACGATATCGGGCGATAACGCCAGCGCCTGCATCTGCATGCGCGCGTTGATGTTCACATAAGCCGAATACACCGTCGCCTGCTTGACCGACGAGCCGACGACCACATCGCCATGGCCGCGCATCAGCGCCGCCGGGTGATTGGCGAGGACACGCGCCAGCGCCGCGCCGCGCTTGCTATCCGTCACCTGCATACCGCGGCCGCCCGGTTCGCGCGCGTCGCGAATCTCGAAGACCGGCGTTTCCGGCGGCAGAAAGCCGGCTTGCGCGACGACCGGCTTCATCCGCACCGGGGTCAGACCCAACGGTATGACCGACGGCGAATGCGAATGGATAATCGCCTGGACGTCGCCGCGAACCTTATAGATCTCGCCGTGGATGTAACGCTCGCCGTTGACGCGGCGGCCTCTCGGATCGATCGGCTGGCTGTCGGAGACATTGAGTTCGAGCAGGTCGTCTTCGGTCACCAGCGCCGGCGGCATCGCGCGCGGGATAATGAACACGTTTGGATTCTTCGCCGAGCGTACCGAGATATGGCCGAAGGAATCGAGGATGCCTTCGTTGACGAGAATTTTATAGGCAGCGACGAGGTCTTCCCGCCGCTGTCGATCGTGATCGTCGCTCATTGCGGCACCGCTGCCAATTCGCGCACGACGAAGCGCTCCGCGCCGTAGAACGGGCCGGAATAGCCGCAGAGGCGGAACACCGTGACATGCGCCAGATCGCGCAGGAATTTGATGTCGATCTGCGGCCGGCCGGTCTCGTAACCGGGCTTGTGGAAGAAGCCGGCATCGAGCAGCTCGACGCGCAGCCTGTCGTAACGGTCGAAATCTTCGGCTGTGAGGCCCAGCTTCAAATCGCGGTCCAGCCGCTCCAGCTCCTTGCGTCGCGACGCCGATGCCGGGCCGACCTCGTCGCCATGGAGCCGCTGATGCGCCGCCGTCACCGTCGCCATCAGCAACAGGATTGCCGAGACGTGGATCTGCGCGACCTGGTTATGCGCGGCGATCTGATCGACGATCATGTCGATCGGTACACCCGACTTGAGGAGGCGCGGAAAGGCCTCGACCAGCGCGGTCCAGGCGCGCATGCGATGTTCCTCGCCGACGCCCGTAAAAGGCGAATGCGTGCCGCGGCCGATGCGGCGATAACCGCGGCGATGCTCGACCTGCAGCGCCGCACCGACGGCCGAATAGCGCTCGACCCGCAAAATCTCGACATCGATGCCCGTGACGAAGCTCGTCGCGCGGCCGATCGTCTCGATCGCCGCATCGTCGAGATCGCCTTCGACCGCGATCGCCAGGCGATGATCGTGATGGCTCACGGTATCGCGCGACAAGCGATGCACGACGACGCGCCGGCCGTCGATTGTGCCTGTACCTTGCCACGCCGCGCCGGCGACAACCAGCCGGGTCGCGGCAACGTCGCGCGCATTCGCCTTGCCGACCGAGAGCGCCATGGTGCTGAAAAGCCGCTCGCCGCTCGAGGCGACGCCGGCATCGTTCACCGCGCGCGCCGACCAGCTCTCGTCCTGCGCAGCGATGCTGCCGCTCGCCTCGCCGTAAGCGGCTTTCTCGAGCGTGAACGCACCGTCCGCCGCAAATCGGATCGCGATCGCGCTGCGCGAGATCGCCACCTCGGCATCGCCTGCTCTGCGCTTGCCGTCGGGCGCCGCGAAAAACGCCGGACCGCTTTCGATCGTCAGGCTTTCGAGCGGCGCACGGCGCGCCAAGGTTTCGAGCAAATTCTCAGGCATGGAGTGCTGCCGCTTCCCGCGCTTCGAGCCCGATGGCCTCACGGACCTCTTGCTCGATAAGCTGCCAGATGTGATCGGTGTATGAAACGAATTCCGGCGTCCGCTTGACCGCAAGCTGGCGCGGCCGCGGCAAGTCGATCTTCACTTCTTCCTTCAAGCGTCCCGGCCGCACCGTGAACACCAGCACGCGGTCGGAGAGATAGACCGCTTCGTCGATCTGATGGGTGACGAAGATCGCGGTCTTCTTCGCTTCGGCGGTGATGCGCAAGAGCTCGGCCTGCATGATCTCGCGGGTTTGCGCATCGAGCGAGGCGAACGGCTCATCGAGCAGCAACACCTCGGGCTCGGCATTGAGCGCACGGGCAAGGTTGACGCGCTGGCGCATCCCGCCCGAAAGCTCGTGCGGATAATGCCTCTCGAAGCCGCGTAATCCGACAAGATCGACGTACCGGGCGGCACGCTCGCGTTCGGCCTTGCCGTTGCGCCGCTGAATCTCCGGGCCGAAACCGACATTCGACAGGACGTTGCGCCAGGGCAGCAACCGGTCCTGCTGAAAGACCAGCGCGCGGCCATAACCCGGACCTTCGATCGGCCGGCCGTCGAGATAGATGGCGCCCGAGCTGGGCGGGATCAGCCCGTCGAGCAGCCGCAACAGGGTGGTTTTGCCGCAACCCGATGCGCCGACGATGCTGACGAACTCGCCGTCGGCGATGCTGAAACAGACATCGCGCAGCACTTCGATGCCGCGATCGTCCTTCATATAGCTTTTGCCGAGGTTGCGAACCTCGAGCTTGGCATCGCCCGACGGCATGACGGCGGTGGTCATGATCGACCGTCCTGCGCGCGCCACGGCGCGATACGGCGCTCGATGACGCGCACGATTTCGACCACCCCGATTCCCGCCAGGGCAAACAGCAAAATCCCGACGAATAGCCCCGCCGCGTCGAATTCCTGCCCTGAGATCAGAATGAGATAGCCAAGACCCGCATGCGACCCGAAGAGCTCGGCGACGACCACGCCGACGAGGCCGCGCGCCACGCCTTGGCGAAGGCCCGCCACGATGAACGGCAATGCGCCAGGGAAGCGGATTTTGGAAAAGATCTGGATCTGGTCGGCGCCGAAGGAGCGCGCGACCTCGATGAGGTCGCGGTCGCTATTCGCCAGGCCCGAATAGGTGTTGATGAGCACCGGAAACACGACGACGATGAAAACGACCGCGACATGCGCGGCAAGGCCGATACCGAGCCACAGAACCAGGAGCGGCGCGACGGCGACGAACGGCGTCGCATAGAGCATCGACACCCAAGGGTCGATGTATTGGCAAAGCGCCTTCGAGCTCGCCATCACGACGCCGATGCCGATACCGGCGATCGATGCGAGGATGAAGCCGATGATGAACTCTTCGAAGCTGACGGCGATATCGACCTGAAGATCGCCGCTCGCCCAGAGCTCGCCCATCTTGTCGAGCACGGCGCTCAGCGGCGCAAAAAACAGGGGATTGTTGAGGAAGGTTCGCCCGGCGATCTCCCAGAGCGCCCCCGCGGCCAGGACGGAGACGGCGCCGCGCACAAGCCCGCCGCTCAAGCGAATTCGCATCCGCCGTCGCCTTTGTTCGACCCGCGGCTGCGCGACTTGGACCGCGTCGGGCATGCTGGCCTACCTTCCCGTCCGGAGCGATGTCGCCGGTGCCGTCGAGAGTAGACGGCCCGTGCCGGCAAGGGGAGTCTCGTTCAGCTGCGACAGCGACCACCAGACCGCGGCCTCGACCTGCTCGATCACCGGCATCGCGAAGGCGCCGTCGAGCTGGCGGGCGACGTGCTGGAGATTGCCGCGCGCGCTGAGAAAAATGCCGTCGGCGCGTGGAAAACGTGCGAGCGCCTTGCGCGCCAAAGCATCGAAATCCGATGCCGTCAGCGCGTTGACCATCGCCGCGTTGGTCGCGCCAAGCCCCGCTGCGCCGGCCGCCTCGACACCGGCCGCGCGATAGAAAGCGACGATCTCGTCGTTCACGTCCTCCGCATATTGGGTGATCAGCAGCGGATGTTTGACGCCGAGATGCTGGAAAGCGAGCGCCGTCGCCGCGAGGGACGAGACGATCGGCACGTTGCCGCGGTCGGCGGTCAGCGCCGTTAGTGCCGCGCGCTCGGCCGCATAGCCGCGTTTGGCCGCGACCGGCACGCCGAAGACGACGATCGATTCAGCGCCTTCGTCGATCAGGACGTCGGTCGCGCCGCGCAGAACGCTCAGCGCCCGCTCGTATTCGCCCGGCCGGCCGTTGCGCACGTTGAGTGTCACCACCGCGGCGCTGACCGCCGGCGGCAAAACGGCATGAAGATCCCAAGGCAGGTTGATGACCGAGGGCGAGATGCAACCGAACTTGCGCATACTGGCGACGGCTTGCCGGCGCCTTACTTGGCGCCCACGAGCAGGTTCTTGCGGCGCGCCGCTTCGACATAAAGATCTTCGATCTCTTCGGCGATCGCAGGGGGAAGACGATCCGACGCCGTGACCGCGCCGCGCTTATAGGAGCCATCCTTGTCGAAGCCCCAGGCATGGCCGCGATCCCACGGCACGGGCAGATCGATGCATTCGTTCTGGGCTTCATCGTGGAAAACGTTGATCGGCTCTTGCCCTGCTTCGACACGCGCCAATTGCTCGCGGAGCAATTGGCGATAGGCGATGACGCCGCGGTCGCTGTCGCCGAGCCGCTCCTGGGTGCGGTCCATGATCTCGCCCTGCATCGTCCAGGCCATGAAATCCTGGCCGTTGACCGTATCGAGCGAGAGGAAGTTGCCCTTCTCGTCGCGCACCGGCATCTCGTAATAGGGGATAACCTTCTGCGGCGGGATTTCGACCCCGTTGCCCGGCCGGAAGCTCCTCAAAACGAACTGCATGGTATGCGTGTCATCAATGGGTATGCGCCAGCCGAAATCGTGGCGGCCGGAGCCCGAGGTGACATGCGTATTCGGAAAGACCAGCGGCGCGCTCGAGGTCCAGGTATCGTTCTTCTGACTTTGGCCTTCGATGAACCAGGCGCGATGCAGGCCGTATTTATGCGGGCCGTAGTCGTGCTTGATGATCTGACGCGCAAAGCCCTGCGCGAGCGCGATGCTCGCATCGCCGTCGGCCGCGCCGTGCTCGCGCAGCCAGCGCTCGGCATATTCGCCATGCAGATACATCGTATGCATGACGTCGGGCGTGTTCTCCATGCATTGCAGCCAATTGCAGGGCACGATCGCGTAGGCGATCACGCGATAGCAATTGTCCCAGACCAGCCGGTTCCAACGCGGCAGCAGCGGCACCGGCTTATCCTTCGGACCGAGATAGGCGAAAACGATGCCGGCAAGCTCCTGCACCGGATAGGCGGGAATGCGGATCTTATCCTTGAAGGTGCTGCCGGCCGGCTCGCCCGGCTGATCGACGCAGCGGCCTTCGCCATCATACGTCCATCCGTGATAGGGGCAGCGGATACCGTCCTTGTTGGTAAAGCCGCATTCGAGCTTTACCAGGCGATGCGCGCAGCGCTCGCCGACCAAACCCATGCGG
>DATGLO010000558.1:0-4960 GCA_035294105.1 Allostellaceae bacterium | reverse complement strand
CCATCATAAGCCGTATGGAAGTGGGTCTATATAGCGCCGCGGTAAGAATATTTCCAGTCCCTCATGGGCGGGTTACGGGCCGGCAAGCGGGCTGGCAGGAGTGGAGGGGCTCGAACCCCCAACCCCCGGTTTTGGAGACCGGTGCTCTACCAATTGAGCTACACTCCTAGTGCCCGTAGGCGCCGTAGGAAAGCCGCAAGCCGGGCGCTCCGCCCGGTTGAGCCGTGGTTCTAAAGGCCGCCGCGGCACGGCGCAACCGCTCGCCCCCGCATTCCATCGATCTCAGAGGCCGAGCGGCAGCCCGTAAGTCACCATCACATCGTTTTCGCCGGGATTTACTTTGTGGATGTCGCCGTTCGAGATATGGCCGAACCGCACCCCGAGGCGCGATCCGCCCGCGAAGGCATAAGCGGCCTCGAGCGACAGGCGGAATTGAAAAGTCCCGCCGAGATTTTCGTCGTCATTCCCGCCGCGCCACCAAGCGCCGAGGCCGAGAAGCGGCGTGACCACGACGGGTCCAAGCGCGAGGTCGCTGTCGATGCCCACATAGCCCATGCCGCCGCCGCGGAAATCGACGATCGTGCCGACCGCCGGGCCGATGCCACCCCAGCGCCGGCCGAGACGCAATTCGGCATCGGCGGCGCTGGTCTCGTTGCGATGTGCGTTGCCGATGAGGTCATAAACGCCGGCACCCACATCGAGGACGCTCGCCTCCCGGGTGAGAATGCCGAGCGGTCCCAGACGAAGCGCGTCATCGCTCGATTGGGCCTGCGCGGCGGACCCCGATACCAGGGCGAGGAAAAGAGCGAGGGCCACGGCGGCGAGGCGCGGTGACGGCGGGCAAAACCCTTGCGCTCGCCTTTCCGATAAGGGGATTGCAAGGCGCCTGACCGTCATGCCATAGCCCCCGAAAATCGCCCGCCAAGCCCCCGGCGGAATCGATAATGTCAGGCGCGAGTATGGCCAAGGGACGCTCCGGCGGTCAAGCCGGAGCCCTCTGCCCACCGGGTATGCCGGCCTTACTTTATGATTTTGGCGACGACGCCGGCGCCGACGGTGCGGCCGCCCTCGCGGATGGCGAAGCGCAGGCCTTCGTCCATGGCGATCGGCGCGATCAGCTCGATCTCCATCGACACGTTGTCGCCCGGCATCACCATCTCGACGCCTTCTTTCAGCTTCACCGTCCCGGTCACGTCGGTCGTGCGGAAGTAAAACTGCGGCCGATAGTTGGTGAAGAACGGCGTGTGCCGGCCGCCCTCCTCCTTCGTCAGGATGTAGGCCTCGGCCTGGAAGTTCGTGTGCGGCGTGATCGAACCCGGCGCCGCCAAAACCTGCCCGCGCTCCACCTCTTCGCGCTTCGTGCCGCGCAACAGCGCGCCGATGTTGTCGCCCGCCTCGCCCTGATCGAGCAGCTTGCGGAACATCTCGACGCCCGTCACCACCGTCTTGATCGTCGGACGCAGCCCCACGATCTCGACTTCCTCGCCCACCTTGATCACCCCGCGCTCGACCCGGCCCGTCACCACCGTCCCGCGGCCCGAGATCGAGAACACGTCTTCGATCGGCATCAGGAACGGACGATCCTTCGCCCGCTCCGGCTGCGGGATGTAGCTGTCCACCGCTTCCATCAGCTGCAGGATCGCGTCATGACCCAAGGCCTTGTCCTTGTCCTCGAGCGCCATCAACGCCGAGCCGCGCACGATCGGGATCTTGTCCCCGGGGAACTGATAGCTCGACAGCAGCTCGCGCACCTCCAGCTCGACCAGGTCCAAGAGCTCGGGGTCGTCCACCATGTCGCATTTGTTGAGGAACACGACGATCGCCGGAACCCCCACCTGGCGCGCCAAGAGAATATGCTCGCGCGTCTGCGGCATCGGCCCGTCCGCCGCCGAGACAACCAGGATCGCCCCGTCCATCTGCGCCGCGCCCGTGATCATGTTCTTCACGTAGTCCGCATGCCCAGGGCAGTCGACATGCGCGTAATGCCGCTTCGCCGTCTCGTATTCCACATGCGCCGTCGAGATCGTGATCCCGCGCGCCCGCTCTTCCGGCGCCTTGTCGATCTGGTCGTACGCCGTGTACGTCGCCCCGCCCTTCTCCGCCAAAACCTTCGTGATCGCCGCCGTCAGCGACGTCTTCCCGTGATCGACGTGCCCGATCGTCCCGATGTTGCAGTGCGGCTTGTTCCGCTCGAATTTCGCTTTCGCCATGTTTGTTCCTCGTGGGCGCGCTGTCGCATCTCGCGGCGCACATCACGCGGAACGATGGCTGGAGCGGGTGAAGGGAATCGAACCCTCGTCGTAAGCTTGGAAGGCTTCTGCTCTACCATTGAGCTACACCCGCGCTCAGCGAAGCTCACCGCTGTTGCGCCGCCGGCAGCGATATATCCTGAATTTTCGCGCGCGAAAAGGGCGGCGATATAGCCTTCCGTCGCCAAGTTGTAGCTCGCGGAACCGGCCTGCCTTCGCCGGGTGGGCGCGTCGGGCAAGCTCGCTCGCTCACGCGAGCGCAGGTTGGTGGTGGTGGGGGAAGGATTCGAACCTTCGAAGACCGAAGTCGGCAGATTTACAGTCTGCTCCCGTTGACCGCTTGGGTACCCCACCCGATCGCCCGCAAGAGGTTGCGGGTCTTAGGAAGATCGCCGACGGACGTCAACATTCGACGCGGCTTTCCGCCGGCATTTGAGGGTGGCAATTCGCGGCGAATTTGCTCTACTCACCCCTCAATCAATGCGCGCAAAAAGCAGGAGGAGCGAACGCCATGAGTCGGTTTCCCGAGATCAGCCCGAACGACTATAGCGACGAGCAGAACGAGCTGGCGCAGAAGGTCGCGGCGTCGCGCGGCGCGATGCGCGGTCCTTTCGTTCCGGCGCTGCACAGCCCCGGCATTCTGCGCGCCATCGAAGCGACCGGCGCCTATGTGCGTTTCGAGAATTCGCTGCCCGAAGACCTCAAGGAGCTCGCGACGATCACCGTCGGCCGCTTCTGGGGCGCGCAATACGAATGGTACGCGCATGCCAAGCTCGCGCTCAACGCCGGGCTCGATCCGGCGATCATCGAAGCGATCCGCAAGGGCGAAGCGCCGAGAAACCTCTCGCCGGCGCAAGCGGCAATCTACAATTTCTGCGTCGAGCTCAACGGCACCCACACCGTCAGCGACGACGCTTTTCAGGCGGTCGCCTCGCGCTTCGGCACGCGCGGCGTCATGGATTTGATCGGCATCAACGGCCATTACAGCATGATCTCGATGATCCTCAACGTCGCGCAGGTGCCGACGCCTGACGGCTCGGTGCCGCTGCAGCCGCTGAAGCACAACCGCTAGAGACTCGGCATGGCGCGCCGCCGGCGCTCGCCCGACCAGCGGCATGCCGGCCCGCGCGAGAGCCGTCGCGAAGCGCCCGCTGCCGACGCCGCGTGGATTTACGGCCGCCACGCGGTTAACGCCGCTCTGGCCAATCCGCTGCGCCGGGTGCAGCGCTTTCTGTGCTTGCGCGAAAATATCGAGGAGGCGTCGCTGCTCTTGGCCGAGGCGCGCGCCAAGGAGCGCCCGGCGCGGCCCGAGCCCGTCGATCGCCATGCGCTCGAGGCGCTGCTCCCGCGCGACGCCGTCCATCAAGGACTGGCGCTCGAGGCGCGGACGCTCGAAGCCGCCGAGCTCGAGGACGTCCTCGCCACCATCCCGGCCGCGGGAGCGCCGCACATCCTCGTGCTCCTCGATCAAGTGACCGATCCGCACAATGTCGGCGCGATCTTGCGCTCGGCGGCGGCATTCGCGGCCCTCGCGGTTGTCGTGCCCGAGCATGGCGCGCCGCCGATCACCGGCGCGCTCGCCAAAGCGGCGTCGGGAGCGCTCGAAACCGTCCCGTTGGTGCGCGTCACCAACCTCGCCCGCACGCTCGAGCGCGTGAAGCAAGAGGGCTTCTGGTGTATCGGCCTCGACAGCGCGGCGTCGGCGGACCTCGCGGCGATCGACGCGCCTGCGCGCATCGCGCTGGTGCTCGGCGCGGAAGGACCCGGCTTGCGCCGTCTCGTACGCGAGCAATGCGATTATCTCGCGCGCTTGCCGACACGCGGCGCGCTGCATTCGCTCAATGTCTCGAACGCGGCGGCCGTGGCGCTTTACGCGCTCACGGAGAGCGCGGGTTCTCGGCGCCGCACATGACGCGGCAAGGCCGCGCGCTTGCGCGCGGATTCCGGGAATTGTACCGATACGTGCATGACGACCAGCACTTGCCCCATCGCGATCGTCGGCGGCGGCCTTGCCGGACTGGCGACAGCCCACGCCCTCGCCGCTTTCGGTCTGCGGGCCGAAGTATTCGAGCGAGCATCGACTTTCGCCGAGATCGGCGCCGGCATCAACATCAGCCCGCAGGCGGTGAAGGCGATGCGGGCGATCGGGCTTGGCGACCGGCTCGCAGCCGTCGCGAACGCGCTCCCCGGCTTCGTCACCCGCGACATGCACACCGGCGAGCAGCTCGAATCATACGACCGGAGCGTCGACACCGCACGCTATGGGGCGCCGCACTACACCTTTCATCGCGCCGACCTGATGCAGGTACTGGCGAGCGGCCTCGATCCCGATCTGTTGCATCTCGATCACCGGCTGGTCGCCATCGAGGAGCGCGCCACCGGAGCGGTGCTCACTTTCGCGAATGGATCGACGCGTGACGCCGCAATCGTGATCGGCGCCGACGGCATTCATTCGGCGGTCCGGCGCGCGCTCTATGGCGAGGATAATCCTACCTATACCGGCCAGATGGTCTGGCGCGCGCTTCTGAAAGGGAGGGATGTTCCGTCCTTCGTGCTCGAGCCGACCGGCCGCGTGCAATGGCTCGGCCCGGGCCGGCATTTCTGGGCCTATTACCTGCGCGGCCGCGAGGTCGTGAACATCGTGACCCAGGAAGACACCGACAAATGGGTCGAAGAAGGCTGGTCCACCGCGGGCGATGTCGCGGAGATGC
>DATGLO010000557.1:0-2786 GCA_035294105.1 Allostellaceae bacterium | reverse complement strand
GTGGTCGATCGCACCGCCGCAGCGTTCGAGAAGGAAGGCGCGGATGCGTGGTATGCGCATGATCCCGCCGAATTCCTGGGGCCCGGCCGCGATCCCGCCGATTACGAGCAGATCAAGGACGTGGTCGATGTGTGGTTCGACTCCGGCTCGACGCATAGCTTCGTCCTGGAAAAGCGCCCCGATCTCAAATGGCCGGCCTCGCTCTATCTCGAAGGCTCGGACCAGCATCGCGGCTGGTTCCATTCCTCTTTGCTCGAAAGCTGCGGCACGCGCGGCCGCGCGCCTTACGACGCGGTGCTGACCCACGGCTTCGTCTTGGACGAGCAAGGCCGCAAGATGTCGAAGTCCTTGGGCAATGTCACCGCGCCGCAGCAAGTCGTCAGCCAAAGCGGCTCGGATATCCTGCGGCTTTGGGTCGTCGCCTCGGATTATTCCGAGGACCTGCGCATCGGCCCCGAGATTCTGAAATACCAGGCCGATGTCTATCGCCGCCTGCGCAACACGCTGCGCTATCTCCTCGGCGCGCTCGCCGGCTTCGGCGAGCGCGAGCGTGTCGCGCCGGAAGCGATGCCCGAGCTCGAGCGCTATGTGCTGCATCGCCTTGCCGAGACCGACGCGCTGGTACGCGCGACGGCCGCGGCCTACGATTTTCATTCGATGTTCACGGCGCTGCACAATCTCTGCGCCGTCGATCTTTCGGCCTTCTATTTCGACGTGCGCAAGGATTCGCTCTATTGCGACGCGCCGGATGCGGGACGCCGCCGCGCGGTCAGAACCGTGCTCGATCATGTGTTCGAGCACCTCGTCCGCTGGCTCGCGCCGGTGCTGTGCTTCACCGCCGAGGAAGCCTGGCTCAGCCGCCACGGCGAGGGCGACGACTCGAGCGTCCATCTTCAGCTTTATCGCGACGTCCCGGCGCCGTGGCGTAACGATGCGCTCGGCCTGAAATGGGCGAAAATCCGGGACCTGCGCCGCGTCGTCACCGGCGCGATCGAATTGGAGCGCGCGCAAAAGCGCATCGGCTCGAGCCTCCAGGCCGCGGTCGAGATCGTCGCGACGCCCGACTGGGCCGCGCCGCTCCAAGGCATCGATCTGCCCGAGCTCTCAATCACCTCGGCGGCGACCCTCGCGCTGGGCACGCCCGCAGCCGATATGTTCGCGCTTGGGGATGTGCCGGGCGTGGGCGTGCGTGTCACCGCGGCGCCGGGCGAGAAATGCGAGCGTTGTTGGCGGGTGCTGCCCGAGGTCGGCGAAGTCGCGGCGCATCCCGATCTTTGCCATCGCTGCGCCGCGGCGGTCGAGAGCCTCGCCCGGGCGGCAGGATAAGCAGGATAAGGAGCGGGGCGGATGGCGTTCGGCCTGATTGTCGCGGTCGTGGTCGTTGCCGCCGATCAGGCGTCGAAGGCGTGGATCCTGAGCTTCTTCGCCTCGCGCAGCGGCGAGCCGATCGCGCCGGTGTTGCCGATCTTCAACCTGGTCCTCACCGGCAATCGCGGCATGAGCTTCGGGCTCTTCAACAACAACGACGCGATGAACACGGCGGTGTTCACCGTGGTGGCGGCGATCATCGTCGTCGCGCTGCTGGTGTGGCTGCGGCGGGCGCAAAACGGCCTGATCCGGCTGGCCCTCGGCCTTATCGTCGGCGGCGCGATCGGCAACGTCATCGACCGGCTGGCGCGCGGCGCGGTGGTCGATTTCCTCGATTTCCATGTCGGCGCGTGGCATTGGTACGCGTTTAATCTTGCCGATGCGGCAATTTGCCTGGGCGTTGCGGCTTTGTTGCTTGACGGCTTGCTAGGCCGCCCGAAAGCCGCGTAAGCTATCGATATCTAGGACAATCAGGGGAGCGCCCAGGCGTGAAGGTCAGGTCGTCGTTATTGCTGGTCGCTGCGCTCGGCGCGGCGGCCTTGCCGCTGGGCGGCTGCGATAGCTTCAACCGCGCCATCGGCAAGACCCGCGTCATCCCCGACGAGTTCCAGGTGGTCACGAACGCTCCGCTCGCGATCCCGCCGGATTACGCGCTGCGGCCGCCGCGCGTCGGCAACGGTCCCGAACAGGCGAGCGCAACCGAACAGGCGAAAGAGACCGTGTTCCGTGCCGGCGACAACGCCGGGCCCGCGGCGGCGAATCCGGCGCCCGACAATACGATGAGCCCCGGTCAGGAGGATCTGTTGAAGCAGGCGGGCGCGCTCAACGTCCCCTCGAATATCCGCCAAACCGTCGATGCCGATCCGACCGAGGGCGTGCCGTTCGAGCGCAGCCTCGTCGACAAGCTGCTGTTCTGGACGGGGCCGACGACGCCGCCGTCGAACCAGATCATCAATCCGGGCCAGGAAGAATCGAATATCCGGCTCGCCCAGTCGATTGCCAATCCGAAGAGCGCCGCGCCCGCCGCGCCGCCTTCCGACGCGATCACACCGACGTTCGAGCACACGCAAAAGAAATCGGGCTGGTTCAGCTGGTTCTGATTTCCCGACCAATTGTCGAGAGGGAGCGCCGATGAAGATGCCGCAATGGGGCAGATCGTGGCCGATCCCGCTGTGCCTGGTTCTGTTACTCGGCTTTGCTTCGCCGGCCGCGGCGAAGCTCTTCGATGCAACCGGCTTCACGCTGCCCAACGGGCTGCAGGTCGTGGTGATCCCCAATCACCGCGCTCCAATCGTGACGCAGATGGTCTATTACAAGGTCGGCGCCGCCGACGAGGCGATCGGCAAATCGGGCGAGGCGCATTTCCTCGAGCACCTGATGTTCCGCGGCACGAAGACGGTGGCGCCGGGCGATTTCTC
>DATGLO010000556.1:0-2332 GCA_035294105.1 Allostellaceae bacterium | reverse complement strand
TAATCGATCGGCTCCATCGGCAGTTGCAGGATGACTTCGTGGCCCCGTGCGCGCGCGGCGGCGACGTCTGCCGCCAGAGTCTTCCCGTAAGGAGCAAAAGCCAGCGTGACGGCGCCCGGCAGGCGGATCGCCGCTTCACTCGCCGAGCGGCTCAATCCGACGCCGCCGAGAACGAGCGCAATCCGCGGCGCATCTGGCTTTGCGCCGGGCCCGGTGACAAGCGGCCTCGCATAGACTTCGGAAGGCCGCGCGCCATCGGTGCCGATACGCGGCAAGAAGCCATAGCGGCACTTCTCGATGAGGCGCGGATCGGGCGCCGGCGCCAAGGCGACATCGAGCACCTGCGGCACTTCGATGATCGTTGCACCGGGGGCCGTTCCACCGTCGAGGCGAACGACCTTGACGCCGCTTCGATGTTCGACGTCCGCGGCATTTTCGATCGTGGTTTGATGCGGCGCCGCGAGGCTTGCTTGCGCGGGCTTCGGAGCGGGGATTTGCATCGGCGGTGGTGGTGGCGCCTGCGGCAGGGGCGGCACGATCTCGGCGACGGCCTGAGGCTCTCCGCCGCCCGAAATGCCGGTGAGACGCGAAACGAGCAAAGGCGAGAGAAGGGCTACTCCCAAGACGGCCGCGAAGATCAGCCGAAACGGAATCTGCCGTTTCGGCCGGCGGCGATCGAGGCCTAAGGGGTCGTAAAGGTCATCCATCCCGCGCCGGCATTCTCAGCCGCCTGTCAGCTTGGCTGAGACGGCGAATCACGTGCGGGAAATCATACATGGGCGCGACTCATCCCCCAAACCGGCGCCTCTAACGAAAAGTCCCGCAATCGGGTGATTGCGGGACTTTCGGCGATCTTAGCACCGCTCAGGGAGTCTTGCTGTTGTCGTCGGAGTCGGGCGGAGCGGCGTTGCCATCCGCGCCGGGCGTAACCGGCGAGGGCGCGCCTGGAACCGAGGTCGAAGTGTTCGAAGCCCGCGTCACGCCGCGCAACAGGTCTTCGGCGGCGATCAGCTGCTTGTCCTTCTTCGGATCCGGCGGGACATAGGCCTGCGAGCCGTGTCCTTCATCCTTGCCGTTCAAGAGATGGCCCTTGAGGGAGGCTTCGCCCTTGATGTCGTCCTTGCCGACGAGTTCCGGCGGCACGTCCTCCATGACCTCGATATCCGGCTCGATCCCCTTGGCTTGGATCGAACGGCCCGACGGCGTGTAGTAGCGCGCCGTGGTGAGCCGCAGCGCCCCATTGCCCGGGCCGAGCGGAATGATGGTCTGGACCGAGCCCTTGCCGAAGGAACGGGTGCCGAGGATCGTGGCCCGCTTATGGTCCTGCAGCGCGCCGGCAACGATCTCGGAAGCGGAGGCCGAACCGCCGTTGATCAGCACGACAAGCGGCTTGCTTTTCGAGAGATCGCCGGGCCTTGCATTATAGCGCATCGTCTCATCGGCATTGCGGCCGCGGGTCGAGACGATCTCGCCGTGATCGATGAAGCAGTTCACGACCGCGATCGATTGATCGAGCAAGCCGCCGGGATTGTTGCGCAGGTCGAGGATATAGCCCTTGAGCTTGTCGCCAGGCATTTCCTGCTGGAATTTCAGCATCGCGTCGCGCACGCCGTCGGCGGTCTGCTCGTTGAACTGGGTGATCCGGATGTAGCCGA
This sequence comes from Allostellaceae bacterium, assembly GCA_035294105.1. Taxonomy (GTDB): domain Bacteria; phylum Pseudomonadota; class Alphaproteobacteria; order ATCC43930; family CGMCC-115725; genus CAIKMD01. The sequence goes on along the minus strand of DATGLO010000556.1, from coordinate 677 downwards.
GGTCGTCGCCTTCCTGATGAGCGCGCACCGACTTGATCTGGATAATGGCGCGGGTGAGCTTGACGTCGAGCGCGTTCTTCTTCGGCCCGCGCAGGATCTTCAAGGTGACGGTCGTGTCGGGCGCGCCGCGCATCTTGTCGACCGCTTGATTGAGCGTCATGCCGTCGACCGCCTCGCCGTCGATCGCAGTGATGATGTCGCCGGAAAGAATGCCGGCGCGCGAAGCAGGCGTGTCGTCGATCGGCGTGACGACCTTGATCTCGCCGTTGTCTTCGGTGACTTCGATGCCGAGCCCGCCGAACTCGCCGCGCGTCTGCACCTGCATATCGTTGAAGCTCTTCGCATCCATGTAGCTCGAATGCGGATCGAGCGAGCCCAACATTCCGTTGATCGCCGCCTCGACCAGCTTCTGGTCGTCGGGCTTTTCAACGTAATCGGAACGAATCTTCTCGAAAACGTCGCCGAACAAATTGAGGCTACGATACGTATCGGCAGCGGCCGCCCGGGCGACCGTGTCCGCCGAAAACCAAGTCTGCGTTCCCATCAAAGCGACGGAAGCGCCAAGCCCGGCGCCGACCAACAGAAGTGAGATTTTGCGCATTATCCGCGAACCCTTTGCATGTCCGGTTTTGCCCACCATGGGCCTGGATCGATCGCCGCCCCATCTTTGCGAAATT
>DATGLO010000555.1:0-2606 GCA_035294105.1 Allostellaceae bacterium | reverse complement strand
GACAACGATTTCACGACCGTCGAGGCGAATTTCAACACCATGCCGGCGATGCTCGATGAAGGCAAAGTCGACCTCATCAACCTGCTGCCGCAGTTCCGCTACCTGATGACCGAGCAGCACAAATACCGCCAGCTCTTCACGGCGGAGGAAGGCGAAGGTCGCATCGAGGCCGTGCTGTGGGCGATGCGCGCCGATGTGCTGGCGGCGCATCGCGCCGCGGTCGTCGATTTCCTCGCCGACCATATCCGCGCCATCCGTTGGTTCCTCGATCCTGCCCATCACGACGAGGCGGTGGCGATTGCCGCGGCGGTCACCAAGGCCAAGCCGGAAACGCTCGCCTATGTCTTCACCAAGGAAGATTCATTCCGCGATCCCAACGGCAAGCCTGACATCGCCGGAACGCAGCGCGCGCTCGATGTCGAGGTGAAGTACAAGATCATCAAGCAGACGGTGACGGTCGCACCGAAATACGTGGATCTCGGCCCCGTCGAGGAAGCGGCGAAACGCGTCGATAAAGGGTCCTGAGCATGGAGCTTCCCGGCGAGCAGCCGATCGCGCCGTCGCGCATCCTTTCCATCCCGATGAGCGACGGCGTGAAGATCGCCGCGGCGCTGTTCCTGCCGTCGGGCAAGGAGCGGTTTCCGGCGCTGCTGGCGGCATCGCCTTACCGCTTCGACAATGACGGCGCGCCGGCGATCCCGCTGTTCCTCTGGCGCGAAACCGGACCGATCGCTTGGTATCTCGATCAGGGTTACGCCTATGTCCATATGGACACGCGCGGCACGGGCCGCTCGGGCGGCGAGTTCCGCTACCAGGACAAGCGCGAGCAGCGCGATCTCTACGAGGTCGTTGAATGGATCGCGGCGCAGCGCTGGTCGAACGGCAAGGTTGGCGGCATCGGCCAATCCTATTTCGCGCGCTCGCAATGGTTCATGGCAACGCAGAATCCGCCGCATCTCGGCTGCGTCGCACCTTATGACGGGCACATCGATACCTATCGCGATTCGGCTTACACCGGCGGCATTCCCGGCGGCTATCCGACGAGCTGGTGGGAGCAGGTGCGGACGGTCAACGGCTATCCCAATGCCGGCAAGCCGCGCTTCGTCGATTACGACTATCCCGCGCAAGTCAAAAAGCATCCGACCTACGACGCATGGTGGCGCGAGCGCGCCGCGGCGGAAAAGCTCGCGAAGATCAAGGCGCCGGTCTTCTCGATCGGCGTTTGGAGCAAGGTCGATCTTCATCTCAACGGCAATATCGTCGGCTTTCAGCGTGCCGGTGGGCCGAAGAAGCTGCTCGTCTTCGGCTCGTCCGATCTTTACGCGGCGGTCGCCGATTATTCGAGCATCGCCTTCCACGAAAAGTACCTGCTACCCTTCTACGACTGCTATCTAAAAGGCAAGCGCACCTCGTATCTCGACGAGCCCAACGTGCGCTACTTCGTGACCGGCGCCGATCGCTTCGAGGCCGCGCCCGACTGGCCGCCGGCCGGGGCGCGCTATGTGCCTTACTATCTCGGCGCGGGACCGACCGGCAGCGTCGCGTCGCTGAACGACGGGGCGCTCTCGACCGAAGCGCCGACCGCGCAGAATAGTACGACCGTGTTCGACTATCCCCATCCCGGTTGGCGGTTGGGCGTCGTCGGTTTCGGCAAGGACGGCCGACCCGATCCGGTGCGCCGTGTGCTGACCTTCACGACAGCGCCGCTCGAAAACGATATCGAGATCGCCGGACCGATTGAGCTGGTTCTTCACGCTGCCTCGAGCCGCGACGACACGGATTTTTTTGTGAAGCTGTCGGAGCAGATGCCGCAAGGCGCGGCCGATCGCGCGGCCGACGTCCAGCCGCGCTCGCGCATCGTTACCAAGGGCTGGCTGCGCGCGTCGATGCGGGCAATCGACAAGAAACTCTCGCGGCCCCATACGCCGCATTACAGCCACACCAAGCCGCAGATGCTGGTGCCGAACCGTATCTATGAATTCTCGATCGCGGTGATGCCGACGGCCTATCGCTTCAAGAAAGGCAGCTCCATCCGGCTCGAGCTTGCGAATGGGGATTCGAGCGTGACGGAAGGCGTGTTCGCGCACCCCTATACGCCCGACAAAGTCGGGCGCGACACGATCTATCACGACGCACGCTATCCCTCGCGGCTGCTCTTGCCGGTGATGGATCGCGGCTAGTCGTCGCCGGCAGCGGGTTGCGCGGCGAGCGCCGCGCCGCGCGGCGGCAGGGAGGGTGAAAGCTGCTCCAATAGCTTCCCGCGGCTCTCGACGGCGAAGAGCGCGGTGACGATCCCGCCCAGGACCGCGAAAAGCCCGAAAGCCAGGAACACCGCTTTGAGGCCGGCGAGCGGCAGCACGGCGCCAATGAAAGCGGGTCCCGCCATCGAGCCGATGCGCAGCCAGGCATTTCCGAAGCCGCTGCCCAGGGCCCTAAGCTCGGTCGGATAAAGCTCGGCGGTGTAGGTGCTGAGCGCGAGCGCGAGCATGCCGATGAAGAATTGCGATACGGCCATCAGCAGCATCACGGCGAGGGCCGGCAGATCGGCATTGAAGTAGAGATAGAGCATCGGCAGCGCGCCGCAGAAAAGGCCCATCATGAAGAGC
>DATGLO010000554.1:0-3761 GCA_035294105.1 Allostellaceae bacterium | reverse complement strand
CTCGGCAGCGCGCGTGGCGCGCCCGGCAGTGGCGAACCGCCGGGCGGCGTGCCCAGCGCGATTCCGTCGCTGCCCAATCCGTTCGATCAGTATCAATGGGGCTTCGATGCCTCGTGGGAAATCGATCTTTTCGGCCGCGTGCGGCGCTCGGTCGAAGCGGCCGATGCGGCGACTGCAGCGACGATCGAGGATCGCAACGACATGCTGGTCACGCTCCAAGGCGATGTCGCGCGCAGCTATATCGATCTGCGCGCCGCGCAATTGAAGTACTCGGTGCTCCAGGACAACCTGACGAGTCAGCGCGAAATCCTCGATCTCACGCGTGCGCGCGCCAAGGCCGGGATCGGCAACGACGTCGATGTCGCCAAAGCCGCCGCGGAGGTCACCAGCACCGAGGCGCAACTGCCACCGACGACGGCTCAGATCACGGAAGACATCAACCAGCTCAGTCTGCTGCTTGGGCTGCAACCGGGCGCGCTGCGCGCCGAGCTTGACGCGGTAAAGCCGGTGCCGCCGGTACCGCCCGAAGTTCCCGTGGGCCTGCCGGGCGATCTCGCCCGCCGCCGACCCGACATCCGCCGCGCCGAGGCGCAGCTCCACGCTGCAACCGCGCAAATCGGCGTCGCCGTTGCCAGCCTCTTTCCGCGGCTGACGCTTGGCGCCGATGCCGGCGTTCAAGCGGCGCGCTTTGCCGATCTCTCGAGCTGGGCTGGCCGCTTCTTCTCCCTTGGGCCGAGCCTCGAAATTCCGATTTTCCAAGGCGGCGCCCTGCGTGCGACGGTGCGGCTCGACGATCTCAAAGCGCAAGAAGCGGCCCTCGCCTATGCCGACACGGTGCTCTCGGCACTGCACGAGGTCGAGAACGACCTGACCGCCTACGGTACCGAGCAGAGCCGACACGGCTCGCTTGCGGAAACGCTCGCTCAGAACCGCAGCGCGCTCGCGCTTGCGCAACAGCGGTATCGAAGCGGCGTCGCGAGTTTCCTCGATGTGCTCGATGCGGAACGCACGCTGCAGCAGACCGAGCTGGCGCTCGCCGACAGCACGGCCGCGGTCTCGACCGACCTCGTCGCGCTTTATAAAGCGCTCGGCGGCGGCTGGCAGACGCAGACAGGTGCGGCCGAAGCTTCGCCGCAAAAAGGGAGTTAACGTTACGAATTAGGCGAATTACCCGAATTTAATTGCGCCGCCATGGACGGTAAGGGATAGCCCGAACCATCTAGTCCTAGAACGAGGCAAGCCCGATCACGGGCTGCCCCTCTTCCCTAGGAGACCTTCGTGACCAAGAAATTCGTCCTACCCGCCGCGCTGCTGCTTGCGCTCGGCGCCACTACGGCACTTAGCGCCCCTGGCTTCGCCCAGGCGCCGGCGACATCCGCTCCCGCGGCACCGGCCCAAGCGACGCCTGCGCCGGGTCAGAATCTCGGCCCGGCCCCGTGGGATCAGCAGGGCAACGCCCAGCATCCCGGCCCGAAGCATCGCGCGATGCAGGGTCAAATGGGTCACCGCTTCGACTTCACCGCGCGCGCCGAAGCGCGCATCGCTTATGTGAAAGCCGAACTGAAGATCACGCCCGCCCAGGAAGCCGCGTTCGACAAATACGCGCAGGTCATTCGCGATAACGCCGCCGCGGCGCAGAAAGCCTTTCAGGACATGCGGGCGCATCGCGGCCAGACGATGAGCGCACTCGATCGCGTCACGCAGCGTGCGAAATTCGCGCAGATGCGCGATCAATATCAGCAGCAATATCTCGCGGCTTTCAAGCCGCTCTATGCGAGCCTCAGCCCCGATCAGAAAAAGGTCGCGGACAATCTCGCAACGCCGCACTTCCGGCATTTCGGCCACGGCGGCCCGCGCCGCGGCTGACGCTAACGCCTACCGACGTCAGCCGGCGCGCTAACTTTTTCAGGATACCGCGCCGAGCTGAGCGTCGTACACGGCGATCGCCGTCATATTGAGCAAGCCGCGGACCGTCGTCGACGGCGTCACGATATGCGCCGGTTGGCGCGTGCCGAGCAGCATCGGTCCGATGGCGAGGCCATCTCCCAACGTCGTCAGCAAATTGAACGCGATGTTCGCGGCGTCGAGATTCGGCATCATCAAGAGATTGGCCGCGCCGTGAAGTTGTGAATTCGGGAAGATGCGCTGACGGATCTCTTCCGAGACCGCGGCATCGCCGTGCATCTCGCCTTCTACTTCGAGCTGCGGCGCAAGATCGCGAAGCAGCGCCAGTGCTTCGCGCACCTTGACGGCCGAGACATCGTTGGAGCTACCGAAATTGGAATGCGACAACAGCGCCACTTTGGGCTCGATGCCGAACATGCGCACGACGGCCGCCGCGCGCAGCGTGATCTCGGCGAGTTGCGCCGCCGTCGGATTGTCGATGACGAAGGTGTCGCAGAGGAAAAATGTGCCCTTCGGCAGCACCAGCGCCGATAGCGCCGCGGGTGCGCTGGCGCCCGGCTTCAGGCCAATGATGTCGGTAATATGCTGGAGGTGGCGGTGGTATTGGCCGACCGCGCCGCAGAGCATCGCATCGGCCTCGCCGCGCTTCACCATCAATGCCGCGATCGCCGGGTTGCGGGTGCGCACGAGATAGCGTGCGTAATCGGGCGAGATGCCTTTACGCTCCATCAGCTTGTGATAGAGCGCGGAATAATCATTATAGCGCGGGTCGCTCTGCGGATCGACGAGTTCGACATCCTGATCGAGCTTGAAGCGCAGATTGAGCCGCTCGATGCGCCGCCGCACGACGTCGCGACGTGCGACGATGATCGGTCGCGCCAATCTTTCATCGACCGCCTGCTGCACAGCGCGCAGCACGCGCTCGTCCTCGCCCTCGGCATAGACGACGCGCTTGGGATCGCTGCGTGCGCGCTCGAATATCGGCCGCATGACGAGGCCGGAGCGAAAAACGAACTGGGTCAAGCGCTGCTGGTAAGCCGCGAAATCCTCGATCGGCCGCGTCGCGACACCTGAATCCATCGCAGCTTTGGCGACGGCGGGCGCCAGTTCGAGGATGAGCCGCGGATCGAACGGCTTGGGAATGAGATACTCCGCGCCGAAGGTCAGCGCGGCATCGCCGTAAGCGGCGGCGACGACATCCGACGGCGGCGCCTGCGCGAGGCGCGCGAGCGCATCGACGCAAGCAAGCTTCATCGCCTCGTTGATCGTCGTCGCGCCGACATCGAGCGCGCCCCGGAAGATGAAAGGAAAGCAGAGAACGTTGTTGACCTGATTCGGATAATCGGTGCGGCCGGTGGCGATGATCGCATCGGGCTTCGCTTCGTGCGCCGCCTCGGGCCGGATTTCCGGATCGGGATTGGCGAGCGCCAGGATCAACGGTTTCGCCGCCATGCGCGCCGCCATCTCGGGCTTCAACACATTGGGCGCCGAGAGGCCGAGGAAAACGTCGGCGCCGCCGATGACATCGCCGAGGCTGCGCGCGTTGGTGTCCTTGGCATAGCGATCCTTGCGCGGGTCCATCTCCTCTTTACGGCCGCGCCAGACGACGCCGTATTTGTCGGTGACGATCGTGTTCTCGACCTTGAGGCCCATGCTGACAAGCAGATCGAGGCAGGCGATCGCCGCCGCGCCCGCGCCGGAGGTCACGAGCTTCACGTCTTCGAGCTTCTTGCCGACGAGCTGCAGCCCATTGCGGATTGCCGCGCCGACGATGATCGCCGTCCCGTGCTGGTCGTCGTGAAAGACCGGGATCTTCATTCGACGACGAAGCTGCTCCTCGACGAAAAAGCATTCCG
>DATGLO010000553.1:0-3929 GCA_035294105.1 Allostellaceae bacterium | reverse complement strand
GGCATTTCGGGTCTCGCCAACGCGGTCTATCACCCCGCAGATTACACCATCCTCTCGGCCTCGATCCGGCAGGAGAAGATGGGTCAGGCTTTCGCCATCCACACCTTCACCGGCAATGCCGGCTTCGCGCTGGCGCCGCCGGTCGTCGCGGTGCTCGCGAGCTTCTTCGGCTGGCGCGAGGCGCTGATCGTCGTCGGCCTGGTCAGCGTGCCGGTGGCGGCGGCGATCGTCTGGCAGATGTCGATCCTCCAAGACGTCGCCAGCACGCAAAAGAAGAAGCAGACGAGCATGACGCTGAGCGCGCTCGTCTTCGATCGCACGATGATCTTGTTCTTCCTCTTCTATCTGCTCGGCTCGGCGGCAGGCAGCGGCATCCAGGCGTGGCTGATCACCATTCTCCATCAGGTGAAGGGCGTCCCGCTCGAGCTCGCCTCGACCGGGCTCACCGCCTACATGGTCGGCACGATGAGCGGCATCATCTTCGGCGGCTGGGTGGTGGATCGCTCCAAGCGCTACGTGATGTGGATGGTCGCGGGTTTGACCGGCGCGTCCTCGCTCCTGACGTTCTTCGTCGGCATCGCGCCCATGACCGGAATCCTGGCCATCGCACTGATGTTCCTTGCGGGGCTCGGCCTCGGCGGCAGCCGCACGCCGCGCGACATCATGCTGAAAGACGCCGTGCCCCCCTCCGAGATCGGCAAGGTGTTCGGCTTCGTCTCATCGGGTCTCGCTCTCGGCAGCGCGCTGACGCCGGTGCCCTTCGGCCGTCTCATCGATGCCGGTTATGGCGATTGGGTCCTGGTGATCGCGTCGATCATCCTCGTCGCGAGCATCTTCTGCATGGGCACGGCGCGCGCCTCGGGCAAGACCCAGGCGGCGCTTGACGCCGAAGCGACCGAGGCAGCCGGCGCCGCGGAATAGAGGCGGGGTGCCTTAAGGCACCATCACGATCTTGCCGAAGTGCTGATTGTTGCGCATATGCGCCTGCGCCGCTTCGGCGTCGTCGAGCTTGAAGACGCGGTCGATCGGGATCGACAGCTTCCCCGCCGTGACCGCCTCCCAGAGATCGGCGCGCATGTTGCGCACCTCGGCTGTGAGCTCTTCTCGCGAGCGCGTCCGATGGGTGACGCCGATATAGGCGATGCGCTTATTGGCGTGGAGGTTGAAGTCGAACTCGCCGCGCCCGCCGCCCAAGCGTCCGACATTGATGATCCGTCCCAGCACCGCGGCCGCTTTCATGTTCTCGTTCGCGACCGAGGCCGAGACCATGTCGATGATGACGTTGACGCCCTTGCCCTCGGTCGCTTTCAGCACGTCCTCGGACCAATTGGCTTTGCGCGTGTCGATGGCGAGATCGGCGCCGTGCTCCTTGAGCCTCGCGCGCCGCGCATCGTTGGTCGAGGTGCCGATGACAAGCTTCGCGCCTTTCAGCTTCGCGATCTGCATGCCCAAAATGCCGACGCCTGAGCTCGCGCCCTGGATGAGGATGCTTTCGCCCGGCTGCAGCCGCGCATTGGTGACGATCGCGTCATGCATGGTGCCGAGCGCCGACGGCAAGGTCGCAGCCTGTTCCCAGCTCATGTTGTTGGCCGGAATCGGCGTGGTGCGGCCCCAATCGACGACGGTGTATTCGGCATAGGTGCCCTGACCGCTGCCCATGACCCGGTCGCCCGGCTTGAAACCTTTGACCTCGGCGCCGACTTCGACGACCTCGCCGGCGCATTCGATGCCGGGGATCGTGCCGGTGACGCGGGTATGGCCCGAGCCGTAAGCGCCGGGCAACTCGGCGCGGTTGAGGCCGATGGCGCGGACCTTGATCAAGATCTCGTTGGGCTTTGGCTTGGGCTGCGGCACGTCGCGGATTTCGAGCGCGCTCTCGCCGACCACGGCTGCTTTCATGATGCTCCTCCCGTTATCGACGCGATCGCTAGCACAATTGGCGCGGGGCGGGTAGCCGGGCTAAAATCCTCGGCCATGGCGACCGATTATTGGTTCTCGAAGCTTTGCTACGACCTGCAGCGTCCCGGCGCGGGGGCGGAATACCGCGCCGACCGCGAGAAAGTGCTGGCGCGCTATCCGCTTTCGCCCGAGGTGCTGGCGGCGATCCGCGCCGACGACGTCGCTGCCTTGCAGCCGCTGGTCAATGCGTATCTCTTGCGCTTTTACTTCGGCGCCGCCGGCATGAGCGATGATACGTTCATGGCGAAGTTGCACGCAATGCAGAAGCTGCCCGCGGCAAAGGAGCAAGCTCATGGCTGAATTCGTCGGCGCTTTCGCTGCAAGCCACGCGCCGCTGATCGCGCGCGACTGGGACAAGTTCGCTCCCGAGAGCCGCGAAATCATCACCACCGATTTCCACGAGCTCGGCCGCCGCATCGCCGCGGCGCGGCCCGACGTGCTGATCGAGCTTTCGGCGGATCACTGGACCAATTTCTTCCTCGATAACCTGCCGAACATCTGCATCGGCATCGGCGCGAGCCATGACGGTCCGCCCGAGCCGTTTATGAATAATTTCCCGCGTTCGATCGCGGGCGACACCGCCTTCGCGCAGCACATCGCCAAGGTCGCGCTCGATGACGAATTCGAGCCCTCGATCTCGCATCACCTCGCGCTCGATCACGGCTTCTGCATTCCGCTCATGAAGATGGAGCTGCCCAAGCTGCCGCGCATCGTGCCGATCGTCGTCAACAATCTCGAGCCGCCGACGCCGAGCATCCGCCGCTGCTTCGCCTGGGGCAAGCTTCTGGCGAAGGCGATCGCTTCCTATCCCGAAAACATCCGTGTCGCGATCCTCGCCTCGGGCGGCCTCAGCCATTCGATCGGCGAGCCGACCATGGGCGCGATCGACGAGGCGTTCGACCGCGATTGCATCGCGGCGTTCAAAGCAGGCGCCGAAGGACCGCTGACGAAACTGCTCGACGAGCGTATGGAAGCCGCCGGCAACGGCACGCATGAGGTGCGCAACTGGGTGATCGCCCACGCCGCCGCCGGCAGCCGCGGCTTCGACCTCATCGATTATCGCGCCATGCCCGAGGTCTATGTCGGCTGCGGCTGGGCGTCGTGGAACGCGTGACTCAAGGCGACAGCTCTTCCAATGATTTGCCCTTGGTCTCGACGGCGTAGAAGATCGATAAGACGCCGCCGATGATGGCGAGCCCGCCGAAATAGAGAAACAACAGCCCGGTGCCGTGCGGCAGCAGGAACGCGATCACGTTGGGGCCGAGCACCGCCGCGACGCGCTGTCAGGCGCCGCCGACCGCGCCGCCGAAAGCGCGGATGCGCGTCGGATAGATTTCGCTGGTATAGAGGTTGAGCGCCAAGGACAGCGACGACATGAAGAACATGCCGAAGCTGACGAAGATGAGGATGGTCTCGGCGCTGTCGGCGCCGTGATACCAGAGCGCGAGCAAGGTCGCGCCGCCGATGAAGAACGCCGTTGTGAACCAAGCGCGGCGGCCGATCGTGTCGATGAGGAAAGCGCAGGCGATCGCGCTGACGATGCCGGTGAGGCTGGTGATCATGCCGTATTTCAGCGCTTCCGCGACGGGCAGGTGGAACACGGTGCGGTAGAGGGTCGGCAGCCAGGTGAGAAGGCCGTAGGTCGTCGAGAAGCAGCAGAACCAGAATGCCCAGTCGCTGAAGGTGCGGCGGCGATAGATGCCTTGGAAGATTTCAAGCCAGTTCGTGCGCTGCGCGGCGGCCGGCGGCGCGAGGTTGAGCTGCGGCGGCGGCAGCGTCTTGCCCTGCGCGCGGATCGACGCCTCGATGTCGCTGACGACACGCTCGGCCTCGTCCAAGCGGCCTTGCTGCACGAGCCAGCGCGGCGACTCCGGCAACCAGAAGCGCATCACGAAAACCAGCAGCGCCGGCACGCCGCCGACATAGAACATGACCTGCCAGCCCCAGCTGGGAACCAGCAGATAGCCGAA
>DATGLO010000552.1:0-8991 GCA_035294105.1 Allostellaceae bacterium | reverse complement strand
TCCATGTCCGCCGAATACTCGGTCTGGCCGCCGCAAACCGCGTTGAAATACCAGAACACGTTCGAGCCCATGATGTGACGGCCCGGCGAGGAATAGGCCTTGTAGCCCTTCTTCAGCATATTGTGGCCGCCCGCGACGACGTCGTTCATATCGGGCACGTCGAAAGCGACGTGGTTCCAGCCGGTCCGCGGTGTGGCGCTCAGAAAGAACAGATTGTGGTGCCATGGCGAGCCTGGGGCACGCAGGAAATCGCCAAGATCGAGCGCGCGGTCGCTCAAGCGGAAGCCGAGCCGGTTCATATAGAAGTTCGACGCCTTCTCGTTCTGCCCCTTGGGGCAGAAGAAGACGACATGACCCATGCGGATGAGCTCGGGCGGCTTCTTCGGATCGACCGGCACATTGACAGGACGCCGCGCCGGCAGGCCGGGATCGACGCCGGGCGCAACGACGCGGAACCCGATCTGCAAGCCGATGTCGTCACGGGTGTGCAGCGTGCCGTCCGTGTCGTGCTTTACCTCGCGGTCCTTCGATAGCTCGGCGCCGATCTTGTCGAGCTCTGCTTTGCTGTCGACGCCCCAGATGGTCTCGCGCACGGTCGGGCCGCTTTCGATTGCTTTGGGCAGCACGCTGTCGCCGGTGCCGCGGATCTGGACGGTCTGTCCAGTCGGCAGCGCGAACTCGGCTCCGGTCGCGCTCTTGTCGCGGACCTTGAGACCCCATTCTTCGAAATAGGTGGTCGCGGCGGCGACGTCGTCGACGCCGTAAGCAATCGATTCAACGCGCATGACCGGCATGACGGCCTCCCTTACATGATGTGCGCTTTCGCTGCCGCGCATGATAGGCCAAGCGGGCACAGAGGTCGAGCGCCCGCGCCTTGTCAGGCCGCGCCGGCTAGGCGCAGTATGGCGCCAACAAGCGGGGAAGCGCGATGCAGGTTTTCGTCTTCGATCTCTTGGCCTATGGCCAGCACCTCGATCACCTGAAGGTCGACAACGAGCTGCCTTATCCGCTGGCACGTCGCCATTTCGACGCCGCCGTTGCGGCGCGCACCTATGCCGAGCATCTCGACACTTGGGAAGAGATCGATCGTCTTGGCTATGACGGCATCGGTTTCAACGAGCATCACTGCTCGCCTTACGGCCTGATGAATTCGCCGAACCTGCTCGCCGCGTCGATCGCGCAGCGCACGAAGAAGGTCAAGCTGCTGATCTACGGCAATCTCCTGCCGCTGCACGAGCCGCTGCGCCTTGCCGAAGAGCTGGCGATGCTCGACTGCCTGTCGCATGGACGCCTCATCGCCGGCTTCGCCCGCGGCATCCCGCGCGAATATCAGGTGCACAACGTGCCGCTCGCGGATTCGCGCGCGCTTCGAGGACGCTTTCGATATCGTCACGCGCGCTTGGACCGAAGAGGTCTTCTCCTATAGCGGCAAGTTCTGGACCTATGAAAACGTCGCGCTGTGGCCGAGGCCGGTGCAGCGGCCGCATCCGCCGCTTTGTATGCCGATTACCAGCAGCAAGGAATCGATCGAATTCGCCGGCAAGCACGACATGACGATCCCACCGGGCATCGGCTCGATCGGATTACAAGAAGACGTGATCCGCTATTTCGCGAAATGCCTCGCCGCGAGCGGCCATGCCATCGCGCCGCGCCACATCGCCCTCGGCCAGTCGGCCTATATCGCCGACAGCAAAGCGCAGGCGGTGAAAGAGAACGGGCCCTACCATCTTTATTTCAACCGCACGCTCTATAGCCACGGCAATTTCACCGAGCACAGCAAGGGCGAGAAGGCAGGCTACGTCTCCGCTGCCTCGACCGATTACATCCGGCCCGAGAACCTTCGCGCGGCGGAGCGGGCGCGTGCCGATTTCCGCAACATGACGATGGACGACGTGGCGCGGCAGGCCGAAACCATGCCCTGGGGCACGGCGGGCGAAGTGACCGAGCGGATCATCAGCGCCGCCAACCGCACGGGCGCCGGCACGGTGATTCTGTCGTTCAATCGCGGCGCCATGCCCAACGAGATGTTCGTGGAACAGGTCCGGCGCTTTGCCCGCGAGGTTCTGTCCGCGCTCCAGGCGCATCAGATCGCGCGCGTGCCGCTAGCGGAACCGGTTGCCTGAGCGATTCATCGATTTTTAGGCAAATCCCCGCGGCTTCCATTTACCTTTCGTCGCGAATGTTTTGCTACCCATGGTCTGATGCATCAGACCGAAATCGAGCGCCGCGTCTCCTCGCACGTCGCCTGGCTGCAACGCCGGCCGGGCGGACGCCGTTTGGATCTGCACGGCGTCGATCTCGAAGGCATTAACCTTCACGGCGCCGACCTCCGCCGCGCGCGCCTGACCGGCGCGACGCTGCGCGCGGCCGGCCTCGCCGCGAGCAAGCTCGCCGAAGCCGATCTGTTCGGCGCCGATCTTACCGGCGCCGACCTGCGCGAAGCCGACCTCAACCGTGCCGATTTGCGCGGCACCACCTTCCGCGATGCCGAGCTGGGCAATGCCACGTTGTGCGAAGCCGATCTCCGCACCGGCGTGCTGATGACCGCGGATGATTCGAGTCAGCAAGCGAGCTCCTCGGGCCGGGTCGACCTGACCGGCGCGAAGCTGCGCGGCGCGAATTTCACCGGCGCGCGGATGTGCGGCGCCGTCCTCGCCACCGTCGATGCGCGCGACAGCGTGATGTGCCAATGCAAGCTCAACCACGCGGATTTCTCGGGCGCCGATCTGCGCGACGCCGATTTCCGCGGCGCCGATCTTTCCCATGCGCGGCTTCGCGCCGCGAAGATCCAAGGCATGCTGCTCGCCGGCGCGATCCTCGCCGGCATCGACATCGAGGCGCTCGGGATCAATCTCGCGGTCGACGAAACCCAAGCGGCCGCCGACCGCGTGCTCAAAGCCCTCGATGCGCATAGCGAATGGGTTTTTTCGATCGGCAAGCGGGGCAAGCGCGCCGTCATGCGTAATGTCAATCTCGCCGAGCTCGACCTCAGCAACCGCGAGCTCAGCGGCGTCGACTTCTCGGGCTCGATCCTGCTGAGAGCGCGTCTCGGCGGCTCGAATCTGCAGTTCGTCAATTTCGCCCGCGCCGATCTGCAGGAAGCCGACCTGTCCCATGCCGTTCTCGACGGCAGCAAGCTGGTTCGCGCCGACCTCAGCCGTGCCAAGCTCGTGCGCGCTTCGCTCGGCGCGGTGCAGATCAAGGACGCGAACGGCAAGATCACCGGCTCGACCTGGTCGACCAATCTCGCAGAGGCGGTCTTCGCGGAAGCGGACCTGACCGAGGCCAATTTACGCGATGCCGATCTGACGAATGCCGACTTCCGCGGCGCCAAGCTGACCGATGCGGCCTTCGCCGGCTCCAAGATCGACGGCGCCAAATTCGACTACTGAGACGATCCATCAGTCGAGCGGCTCGACCTTCACGATCGCGGCGCCATGATTGCTGCCGGTCCAGAGGGTGGGCGGCGTGGTGCGGTTGTCGACGAAGACGCGCCGGATGTTGGTGTCATCGGGCAGAGGATATTCCACCGCTTGCCCCGTTTGCGGATCGAGCCGCACCACGCGATCCGTCGTCATGCCGCCCGTCCACACCTTGCCATCCTTGTCGACGATCGCGTCGTAAGGCGCCGTCCACGGCGTCGGTACCTGCCACTCTTTGATCGTACCGGTCTTGGTGTCGAGCATGCCGACGGCGTTGGCGTTGAATTCGGCGAACCAGAAGCGGTCCTGCGCATCCATATGCCCGCGGCGCGGCCGCGACATTTTGGTCGGTGTCTGATAGAAGGTCGCCTGCCCCGTTTTGGCGTCGATACGGCCGATCGTATCGTTGCCGAAATCCGCAAAGAACAGATTGTCGTGCGAATCGGCGGCGAGGCCGTAGCTGGTATGCGGGAACGGCCCGAATTTCTGGAACGCGCCGGATTTGAGATTGACGCGATAGAACTCGTGATGGCCTTCATTCGCGGTCCACACGTGGCCGTCCACATCGGCGCGGTTCGTGGTCATGATCAGCTGCGCCTTGCTGTCGTCCGCCGCCTTGGGGATCGGATAGAAATTGAACTTCTTGGTGTTGGTATCGAAGCGCGCGAGCGTCGCCTGCCACGTCATGCCCATCACCAGATCGTGCGGGCCGTCCTGCTCGATATCGAGCTCGCCGACCGGCGCGTTCGCCTTGCGTTGCGGCAGCGGATATTCCGTCACCTTGCCGGTCTTGGGATCGAGATGACCGAGCTCGAGCTGGACGAAATCCGAGAACCACACCTGACCTTTGTTGTCGAGGATGACGTCGTGCGGCTCGAACACCGGGTCCGGCAGCTTGTATTCGGTGACGACCACATGCGTGCCGGCGCCGTTGACGCGCGGCATCACCTTGAGCGGATATTTCCACGCCGGCCCTTGGCTGAGGTCGACGCTCGCGAGATAGGCGGCGAGATGCTGCAGCACCTCGGGCGGCGTGCGGCCGAGGAAGCTGTCTTCGGTCTTCTGCGGCTTTAAGGGGCTGCTTTCCTGCGCATAGGTCGCCATGCGCTTGATGGTGGCGAGCCATTCGGTTTCGTCGTGGGTCGCGCGCGCGATCCGCTGCAGCGTGTGGCAGCCGGTGCAGGAAAGGAGAGCGAGTTTTTGCTGATCGCTGCCGGGGAAGCTCGCAAGCCAATCGGCATTGGTCATCTGCGAAGCGAGATCGTGCGTCGGCTTGAGCTTCAGATCGACCGTCGCGGGATGGCCGGCGGCGACCTTGGCGGCGCCGTCGCCGTCGAGGTCGTAGCCGGTGGCGCGAATGGCGAGAAAATACCGCCCGGGCGCGAGCTTGCTCGCCGGGAAGCGATAGGTGCCGTCGGCCGCGCTCACCACCGAGACGGTGATCGTCGAGTTGGGATTGCCGGCAGTGACGACGACGCCCTCCATCGGCTTGCCGTCGGGCCCCGTGACCTTGCCGGTCAGCGCGGCAGCCGTCTGCGCCGCGAAAGACGGCGACGCGGCGGTCGCGACGCCGGCAATGATGGACAGAACTAGGACGAGCCGCCCGAAGCGCATGATCTCTTCCTCCCACGCTGCCGGTCACGCCGGCGATTTTTTTGAAATCATAAGGCGGCGATCGGCGCAAACCAAGCGCCGCGACTTTGCCTTGGGGCGGCTTTGCGTTTATGGTCGCGGCTGAGTAAACGCCAAACCCGCATTGGGGCGTAGCCAAGTGGTAAGGCAGCGGATTTTGATTCCGCCATACGGAGGTTCGAATCCTCCCGCCCCAGCCAGAACGCTTTCGTTAGCAACCGAAGCAAGCCAGTCGCAGCAAACGCGATCCCCGATTCGGCGGGTGGAACTTCGCACGCGCGCGAGCGGTTGACGTAAGCGTGACGCCCCGGCAAGGTGCGCCACTCCTCCTTTTCGCGGGTCCGACATCGCCGATGAGCGCCTCCGACACCACCACCGCCACCGCGCCGCCGCTACCCGCTCCGCGCGACAAGCACCTCCGGCGCATGGCGGACACCATCCGCGCGTTGTCGATGGATGCGGTCGAGGCCGCGAAAAGCGGCCATCCCGGCATGCCGATGGGCATGGCGGATATCGCGACGGTGCTGTGGAGCCAGTTCCTCAAATTCGATCCCGCCGAGCCGCATTGGCCCGACCGCGACCGCTTCATCCTCTCGAACGGCCACGGCTCGATGCTGCTCTATTCGCTGCTCCATCTGACCGGCTATGCCGACATGCCGATGAGCGAGCTGAAGCGTTTCCGCCAGCTCGGCAGCCGCTGTGCCGGTCATCCCGAGCGCGGCCACGCCGACGGCATCGAGGTGACGACCGGACCGCTCGGCCAGGGCATCGCCAATTCCGTCGGCATGGCGCTCGCTGAGCGCCTTCTTGCGACGCGTTACGGCAAGGAGCTGGTCGACCATTACACATATGTTTTCTGCGGCGACGGCTGCCTGATGGAAGGCATCAGCCAGGAGGCGATCTCCTTCGCCGGCTATCTGAAGCTGTCGAAGCTGATCCTCTTCTGGGACGACAACCACATCTCGATCGACGGCCCGACCGATCTCGCGCGGCACGAGGACGAGCTCGAGCGCTTCGACGCCAGCGGCTGGCATACGCAGCGCATCGACGGCCACGACACCGACGCGATCGCGGATGCGATCCGGAAAGCCCAGCAAGACGAGCGGCCGTCGATGATCGCCTGCCGCACCATCATCGCGTTCGGCGCGCCGACCAAGGCGAATACCGCCGCAGCGCATGGTTCGCCGCTCGGCAAGGAAGAGATCGCCGGCGCACGCCAGCGCTTGGGCTGGACCGATCCGCCCTTCGTCGTGCCGGCCGATATGGTCGAGGCCTGGCGCAAGGTCGGCGAACGCTGCAAAGCCGATTCCGCCGCGTGGCGCGAGCGCTTGGCCAAATCGAATAAGCGCGCCGAATTCGCGGCCGAGCAAGCTGGCGAGATCCCGAAAGCGGCGAAGGACGCGCTCGCGGCGTTGCGCGCGAAATTCGCCGCCGAAGCGCCCAAGACCGCCACGCGCCAGGCTTCGGGCAGCGTGCTCGACGCCATCGCGCCGGTGCTGCCCGCGCTGATCGGCGGCTCGGCCGACCTGACGCCGTCGAACAACACCAAGGCGAAGAGCCAGAAGGTGCTGACGCCGCCCGATTACAGCGGCAGCTACATCCATTACGGCATCCGCGAGCACGGCATGGCCGCGACCATGAACGGGATGGCGGCGCATGGCGGGATCGTGCCCTACGGCGGCTCGTTCCTCGTCTTCACCGATTACTGCCGCCCGGCAATCCGGCTCGCCGCGCTGATGAAGCTGCGCGTCATCTTCGTGATGACTCATGATTCGATCGGCCTCGGCGAAGACGGGCCGACGCACCAGCCGGTCGAGCATCTCGCGGCGCTGCGCGCGATCCCTCACCTCCAAGTCTTTCGCCCGGCCGACGCGGTCGAGACGGCCGAATGCTGGGAGCTCGCCCTCGCGCATGTGGATCGGCCGTCGATCCTCGCTTTGACGCGCCAGCCGGTGCCTGGCTTGCGCAAGGATGCCGGCGAGAACCGCTCGGCGCGCGGCGCTTATGTGCTGGCCGAAGCAGATGGCGGCGCGCGCCAGATCACGTTGCTCGCGACCGGTTCCGAGGTCGGCATCGCCATGACGGCGCGCGATCGGCTCGCGGCCAAGGGTGTCGCCGCGGCCGTTGTCTCGATGCCGTGCTGGAAACTCTTCGAGGCGCAGGACAAGGCGTATCGCCGGCACGTGCTCGGCAACGCGCCGCGCGTCGCCATCGAAGCCGCGACGGAGTTCGGCTGGAACCGCTATCTCGGCGAGCGCGGCAAGTTCATCGGCATGCACGATTTCGGCGCGTCGGCGCCGATCGAGGCGCTCTATCCGCATTTCGGCATTACCGCCGAGGCGGCAGTCGACGCGGCGCTCTCCTTGATTTAAAAATTATCTGGGGCTTCTGGAGGAATGGAATGACCATTAAGGTGGCGATCAACGGCTTTGGCCGCATCGGCCGGCTGGTGCTGCGCGCCCTGCACGAACAGAATCGCGACGACCTGCAGGTGGTCGCGATCAACGATCTCGGCAGCGTTGCCAACAACGCCCAGCTCTTGAAATACGACAGCGTCCACGGCCGCTTCAAAGGCGAGATCGCCACCGGCGCGGACTGGATGGATATCGGCTGCGGCAAGATCAAAGTGCTGGCGGAGCGCGATCCGGCGAAGTTGCCGTGGAAAGACTTGGGCGTCGACGTCGCGCTCGAATGCACCGGGCTTTTCACCAAGCGCGAGAGCGCGGCCAAGCACCTTGAAGCCGGCGCCCAGCGGGTCATCGTCTCCGCCCCCGCCGACGGCGTCGACATCACCATGGTGATGGGCGTCAATAGCGATCAAGTGAACGCCTCGCACCGCGTGCTCTCGAACGGATCGTGCACGACCAACTGCCTCGCGCCGGTCGCCTATGTCCTCAACGAAGGCGTTGGCATCGCGCAAGGCTATATGACGACGATCCACTCCTATACCGGCGACCAGAACACGGTCGACACGCTGCACAAGGACATGCGCCGCGCCCGCGCGGCCGCCATCAACATGATCCCGACCTCGACCGGCGCGGCGAAGGCCCTGGGTCTCGTCATCCCGTCCCTCGAAGGCAAGCTCGACGGCACCTCGATCCGCGTCCCGACCCCCGATGTCTCGCTGATCGACTTCAAGTTCTCGGCAAGCCGCGACACCAGCGCGCAAGAGATCAACGCGCTGATGGAAAAAGCCGCGAGCTCGAACCGCTTCCGCGGCATCATCGCGGTGGTGAAGGATGAGGTCGTATCGAGCGATTTCATCCATGACCCGCATTCCTCGAGCTTCGACCTGACGCAAACCAAGGTCATCGACAAGCGCTTCTGCCGGGTGATGAGCTGGTACGATAACGAGTGGGGCTTCTCCAACCGCATGGTCGAAGCCGCGGCGCTCGTCGGCAAATTGGGATAGTGGAACGCGAAATCGTCGTCCATTCGTTGCAACAGGCCGTTGCCGCCTGCGCCATCGCCGACCGGCTGAAGGTCTCTTTAACGCTGGCGAGCGCGCCGGGTGCGGCGCTGAACGTCGGGCCGGGCTGGTTCAAAGCGGTGATCGAGCAAGCGAGCGAACGCTATCCGGCGGTCACGGTCACCTCGATCCTCGATTGCGGCGACGAGCCGGGCGCCGTGATGGCGGCACTACGCGCGGGAGTGAAGCATCTGCGCTTTCACGGCGGCGCGGAAACGCGCCGGAAGCTCGCCGAGATGGGCGCCATCTTCGTGCCCGCGGCCGGCGAAACGCTCGACCTACTCGAGATTGAGGAACCCGAAACCGCCTGCGCCGCGTTTCTCAGGGGAGATTGAGGCGGCGGCGGGGCCCGACGGCTCATAGTGGCCGGAACCGGCCGCTTCTGGTATATCGGCGGCAACAGATCGAGGACCTTCCCATGCAGCTCACCGAGCGCGTCCGGACCATTCTTTCGCATTACGAAAGCGA
>DATGLO010000551.1:0-5715 GCA_035294105.1 Allostellaceae bacterium | reverse complement strand
ATCTCCCTGCCCACATTATCGTCGCGTACGGGTCAGCCATTTTGCGGCGTGCGGCGCGGCGAGGCAACGACCAACACGAAACGCACATGCGACAACGCCCGGATGGTACGGTCCGGGCGTCGCACGACTGGCTTTATGTTTTTAGAAGATCAGCGATCGAGGAAACCGGCCAAACGCCGATCGGGACCGCGTTGACTCAGCTTTTTGAGCGCCTTCGCCTCGATCTGACGAATGCGCTCGCGCGTGACCTGATACTTCTTGCCGACCTCTTCGAGCGTGTGCTCCGCGGCCTGGCCGACGCCAAAGCGCAGGCGCAGCACATCGGCCTCGCGCGGCGTCAGCCGTGCCAGCGCCTCTTCGGTCGCCTCGCGCAACTCGGCCGCGGCCGCCGCTTCGAGCGGCACCACCGCCTGCTGATCCTCGAGGAAGTCGCCGATGGTGGCATCGCCATCCTCGCCGACCGGTTGATCCATGCTGACCGGATCGCGCACGAGCTCAAGCACCGTGCGCAGTTTCGGCACCGGCGTGCCGAGACGCTCGGCCAACTCGGGCTCGGTCGGCTCGCGCCGCAGCTCGCCGGCAAGACGACGCTGCGCCCTGAGCACGCGGCGCACCTCGTCCGCGAGATGCGCCGGGATGCGGATCAGGTGGCCCTGATCGACGAGCGCACGCGAACAGGCTTGGCGGATCCACCAAGTGGCATAGGTCGAGAATTTGTAGCCGCGGCGCCAGTCGAATTTCTCGACCGCGCGCATCAGGCCGATATTCCCTTCCTGCACCAGATCCATCAGCGGCAGGCCGCGATTGACGTGCCGGCGCGCGATCCAGGTGACCAGCCGCAGATTGGCGGCGATCATCTGCTCCTTGGCACGCTCGGCCTCGCGGGCGCCGCGTTGCAGCTCATTGGCGCCGCTCCGGAACTGCTCGAGCTTCTGGCCCGCCTGCTTGGCGATCGCCTCGATTTCGTCGGTCAGCGCCTTCGCCTGCTCGCCATGCTTCGTGCAGAACGAGCGCCACGCGGTAACGCGGCGGCGGCGGGCGGATTCGAGCCACAGCTTGGCGCTTTTGGCTTCGCGATACGTCGCGATGAAATCGGCGCGGGCGATGCCCGACTGATCGGCGAGACGCGCGAGCGCACCCTCGAGCTCGAGCAGCTTGCGGCTCATCTCCTTAACCTTATGCGCGAGCCGGTCGATCTCGGCCGGCTGCAGCACCACGTTACTGAGAGCCTTGGCGAGCGCCTGCGGCTTGCCCTTGCCCGCATTGATCGCACGGGTGAAGGCCGCCTTCACGTCAGGCATAAGCTCGGCTTCGATCTGGGCGATCACCGAGGACGAGCCGCTCTCGTCGATCGGGGTCTCGACGTCGCCGCGCAGCTTGCGGCGCGTCGCCGCGAGATCGACCACGTCGCGCAGCAACACGGTGTTCTTGCCGAGCCCCTCGCGCCACTCCTTGATCGACCGGCGCAGCAGCTCGCTGCGGCAAAGCGCCGCCAGCATCGCATCGCGCCCGGCCTCGATGCGCTGGGCAAGCTCGACTTCCTGCTCGCGCGTCAGCAGCTCCGCGACCGAAATCTCGCGCAAGTAATGCTGCATCGCATCGCCGGACGTCGCATCGGTGGCAACGTTGCCGGGACGCGGCAACTCCTCAATGGCAATATTGGATTCCTCCGGGTTTCCCTCAGCCGTTTCAGCCGCTTGAGTCGGCTGTTCCACGGCTTCAGCGCCGGCGAAATTGGCCCGCATGATGATCTGACTCACTATCGTAAGCGATGGCTGGACCGGCCCGAACGGCCGACCGGGGCGCATCTTGGCACAATATTGGTGCCGACCGCACGTGTTTTAAGTAGCCAACAAAAAACTATTTTACTTCAATTGTTTATACCTGCTTTTCGGGCCTCCCAGGCGCGCAGGAAACGCTGGGTTGCGGAAAGTGCAAGGGAGGCACGTTGGGCAGGCGGCAGGGCCCGATCCGCGCGCACAGGGGTCTCGACATCGACCACGACGTCCCGGGGCAAAGCGTCCATCAAAGCCATCAGCGGCAGCGCGCCGTCGCCGGGATAAAGCCGTGCGGAAAGCGACTCTTCGCGCAGCGCCATGCCCGGGGGCGGCGCGGCCGGGGCATCACATAATTGGAGATAGGCGATCCGTTCGGGCGGGATCGCCGCGACCTCGGCGGGCGTGCCGCCGGCGCGGGCAAGATGGAGGGCATCGATCAGCAACCCGGGATTGCCTTCGGGACAGGCGGCAATCATGCGGCGTGCCTTGGCGAGGGAATTGACCGCGGTATAGGGCATGAGCTCGAGGGCGAGGCGGAGCTTATGGGCCTGCGCCGCCGCGGCGAGACGTCCGAAATTCTCGGTCATCCGGGCCTCCTCGGAATCGTTGCCGACAGCGAGGAAGCATTCGGCGCCGAGGCGCGCCGCCACTTCCAGCGCCGGCAGCGCCCCTTCGAGGCGAAAATCCGGTACCAGCCAAATGCCGGTCGCGCTGAAAAGGCTCACGCCGTTATCGGCGAGGGCCGCCGCGATGGCGGCGATCATCGGGCGGTTGCCGATCACCGGCGCCACCGGCGCAGCGCCCGGCGCCCCCAGCACGCGGAGATCGACGGCGGCGAAACCCGCTTCATGCGCCGCCTCGATCAAGGCCGGCGGGTCAAGCTCGTTGATCGTTACGGGTGCGAGGACGAGGCGATTCATGCAATCATTCCGAGCGGCATCCTACGAACTTCAAGTCCGCGATACGACGGAGTCTACCATGAAACGCAGCAGCGATCGGTTCCTCACGACCCATACCGGCAGCCTGCCGCGACCGGCCGAACTCGTGCGCATGATGTTCGCCAAGGAAGAGGGCGTGCCAATCGAGAGCACGGCGCTGCAAGCGCGCATCGCCGCCGCCGTCGATGAGGTCGTTGCCAAACAGGCGCAAGCCGGCGTCGATGTCGTCAATGACGGCGAGATGAGCAAGCCGTCTTACGCCACCTACATCAAGGATCGCCTCGCGGGCTTCGGCGGCAGCAGCAACAGTTTCGTCTATCAGGATCTGGTCGATTTCCCCGAGCTGGCGCGCCGCGTCTTCGGCGATCCGGGCCGCGCGCGGCGCAAGACGCCTGCCTGCAATGGCGCGATCGCGCTCGCGGACGGCGGCGCCGTCGCGCGCGACATTGCGCATCTCAAGGCGGCGATGCACGGCGGCACCGTCGCCGCCGAGGGTTTTCTGAGCGCGGCCTCGCCGGGCCTGATCTCGCTGTTCTTCCGCAACGATTATTACAAGAGCACCGAGGCCTATCTCGCCGCGATCGCCGACGCGATGCGCGCGGAATACGAGGCAATCGTCGACGCCGGCTTCGTCTTGCAGCTCGATTGCCCCGACCTCGCCATGGGCCGGCATATCCAGCACGCCGATCTGAGCCTCGAGGATTTCCGCAAGGCGGCGCGCCTCCACGTCGAGGCGTTGAACCAAGCCGTCGCGCGCATTCCGGCCGATCGCATGCGGATCCATCTGTGCTGGGGCAATTACGAAGGCCCGCATCACTGCGACGTGCCGATCGAGGCAATCATCGATATCGTCTTTTTGGCGCGGCCGAACGGCATCTCGTTCGAGGCCGCCAATCCGCGCCACGCCCATGAATGGCGAGTCTTCGAGCGCGTCAAGCTGCCCGAAGGCAAGCTGCTGATACCGGGCGTGCTCGAATCGAAATCGAATTTCATCGAACATCCCGAGCTGGTCGCCCAGCGCATCGCGAATTATGCGCGGCTGGTCGGCCGCGAGAATGTGATCGCGGGCACCGATTGCGGCTACGGCACCTGGGTCGGGCAGGCCGCGGTCGATCCCGACGTGGTCTGGGCCAAGCTCGCGGCGATGGCCGAAGGCGCCCGGCTCGCCAGCCGCGCGTTCTGGCCCTAAAGCCCTGTCGGAAAGTCGCGTTCTTCTAGTTTTAGGCTAATTCTAGGCAGTTCAATTAATGCTGCCTTAAGGGAAGAGCCACCATTATCCGAGGCTACCGAGGATTGCTTGGGGCGGATTATGGGGCCATTCGCGCGCTGTGCCCAATTTTTGAGTTCGCGATCGGGACAGGGGTTCATCATCTTCCTGTGCTTCTGCCAGCTCTTGTCGGCGGGCATCGGCTACGGCTTCTACGCGTCGAATCTGGCCTGGTTCAAAGAGCACAAAGCCGAAGAGAAGATCACCGCCCTCCAACTCGTTGACGCCTTCGTCAATGAGTACTCGGCGCTGCGCGTCAAGCTCTCGGCGACGGACGCGCCGGTGCCCGCGACCTTCCGCGCCGACTCCATCGCCGCGTTCAACAAGGCGCATGGCGACACCAACATCTTCAACCTGCTCTGGGTCGGCTTTCCCGACCGTGCGATCAAGACCGCGCCAACCGATGCCGCCATGGCAAACACGATCCGCGGCTTTGCAGGGACGCCGAATCCGAAGCCCATATCGCAGATCCTGACCGTCAACGGCGCCCGGGTCTTCCGCACGGTTTACCCTTCGCAGGCGATGCAGCAGTCTTGCGTCGACTGCCACAACCAGTTGCAAGCGAGCCAAATAAAAGCCGGCGGGCCGCAATGGCATCTTGGCGACGTCATGGGCGCGTTTGTCATCGACGTGCCAATGGGTCCGTTCATGCGCAGCAACCTCATCCAGGCCCTCGGCCTCGCCGCGGCGGTGTTCTTCACCTTGGCGGCGGCTGGGCTGATCTTCGCGCTCTATCACTTCCGCAAGAGCCGCGAGATGGAGGAGGCGCAGGTATCGCTCGCCGAGAGCGAAGCGCGCTTCCGCGACTTCGCCGAAGCGACCTCGGACTGGTTCTGGGAGCAGGACGAAAACCTGCGTTTCGTGCGCTTCTCCGAAGGCGGCCCCAGCGGCATCGCCAGCGCAAGGGATCTCGGCAAGACACGTCGCGAAGCTATCACCGAGGGCGTCACGCCCGAGCAATGGGCGCAGCACGAAGCCGATCTCGCGGCGCGTCGTCCGTTCCACAACTTCCGCTTCCAGCGCACGCAACCGGACGGCAGGACGATTCATGTCAGCGTCAGCGGCAAGCCCGTCTTCGACGCCAAAGGCAATTTCCGCGGCTATCGCGGCTCGGGCCGCGATGTGACCGCCGAGATCGCGGTCGAGGTCGAGCTCGCGCGCCGCGTCGAGGAACGCACCGCCGAACTCAAGACGGCGCAAAGCGAGCTGGTGCGGAAAGAGCGGCTCTCGGCGCTCGGTCAGCTGACCGCGACGATGGCGCACGAGCTGCGCAACCCGTTGAGCGCGATCCGCAATAGCCTCTTCGCCGTAAAGGAGACCGCCGCCAGCAAGGGCTTCGACCTCGAGCGCCCGATCACGCGGGTGGAGCGCAGCGTCGCGCGCTGCGACCGCATCATCAATGATCTGCTCGACTATACCCGCGTCAAGGAGCTGCATTTGACCGAGCTCGCTCCCGATCCGTGGATCGAGGAAGTGCTCGGCGAGCAGCGTCTGCCCGCGGGCGTCGAGCTGACTCTGCACCTCGACGCCGACTGCACAATCGCGATCGATCCGGAACGCATGCGGCGGGTGCTGATCAACCTTGTCGACAACGCCGCGCAGGCGATGGCCGAGAACGCGACCGAGCGCCGGATCACGGTTTCGACCGCGATCGAGCACGATCAGCTCGAACTCGTGGTGGCCGATACCGGCGGCGGGATCGCGCCGGAGGTGTTGCCGAAGGTTTTCGAGC
>DATGLO010000550.1:0-5091 GCA_035294105.1 Allostellaceae bacterium | reverse complement strand
GACAACGGGATCAGCACGGCGGCACCGATTGCGGTGACGCTCGCCGGCACGGTCATGTTGCCGCCGCCGCGGATGATCGCGGCGAGCGAGTTGAAGAGCCAGACCAGCACTGCGCCGGCAAAAACGATGTTCGAATACGTCGTCGCCGCGGCGAGCGAGCCGCCGCTGCCGCCCATCAGCCGGTAGAGCCAAGGTCCGCCGAGGATCGCCGCCGCTGTCGTCGCGATGCCGAGCACGAAAGCGATCGCGAGTGCGTGCCATACCAGCTCGCCGGCTTCGGCATGGCGGCCCGAGCCGAGCGCACGTGCGACCGCCGAGAGGATGCCGCCGCCCATCGCGCCGGCCGAGACCATCTGCACCAGCATCAGGATCGGGAAGACCAGCGCTATGCCGGCAAGGGCGTCGGTGCCGAGCCGGGCGATGAAATAGGTCTCGATCAGCCCGATCGCCGATTGCACCGCCATGACGACGACGTTGGGCGCGGCGAGGCGCAACAATGTAGGACCGATCGGCGCCTCGAGCAGCGCTTTGGTTCGGGGATCCATGGCCATGACGGGTTGCCTCTCGCTTCCGCGCCGGCGTTAATAGGCGCATATGCTCCTATACGCGGGTAGGGCGGCCTTGCACAAGGGCGTATATGCACCTATATTGCATGGGACACATGCAGAAGACGCCCGAACCCGACCGCGATACCGGTGCCGCGCTCGACCCGGCGGCGTGCAACTGCCTCGCCCTGCGTCAGGCGGCACGGCATGTGACGCAACACTATGAGCGCCACATGGCCGCGAGCGGCCTCAGCGCGAGCCAGTATTCGATCCTCTCGAAACTGGCGCGGCTCGGACCGCAATCGATCAATGCGCTTGCCGCGGCGATGGTCATGGACCGCACCACGACCGGCCGGGCGATCCGGCCGCTCGCGCGCGACAAGCTGGTGGCGATCGATGCCGGCGGCGATGCGCGGGTGCGGCTGGTGCGCCTGACGCCGGCAGGGGAGAAGCGGCTCAAAGCCGCGGCTGTCGGCTGGCGCGCGGCGCAGCGCGATTTCGAGCGCGCTTACGGCGGCAAGGATGCGGCGGCGCTGCGCGCGGCGCTCGCGCGTGTGGTTGGGCTCGCACTTTAATTCTTTCCGTTACAGTATTGTTTCAATCGATTCGACGCTGGCATTGTCCGCCGGTTCGCAGGGACTGATCTTGTCGATCGCCGATAACGGGCAAGGCATTGCGGGGCCGAAACGCTGCCGCGATTCGTTGTTCAGCACGCGCAGCTTCGGCCTCGGCTAGGGGGGGCCGACAGCGCGCAAGGTCGTCGAGCAGCACGTCGGGACGATTACGGTCGAAAGCACATGGGGGAGCGGTACGCGCGTCCGCATTACGCTGCCGCAGGCAGCAGCCTCGGCCGACGCAGAAGCGCCGCGCGAAACGGTCGAGCTAAGTTAGCGAGAGGGCGGGCTTACGCGTCTTCGTCTTCGTCGGCTTCTTCGCCCGCAATGCCCGATTGCTCCAGATACGCTTCCATCTTCGCCAAAGCGTTATCGAGCGTAGCGCGTTCGGGGTCGGTGAGCGCGGAGGTAATCTCGGCTTCGACTTCCTGCACCAGGGGCACGATCTGGCGATAGATGTCGCGACCGGCGGGCGTCAGGTCGAGGATCGCGCGGCGACGATCCTGGGGATCGGCTTCGCGCGTGATAAGGTTTGATTTGAGGAGCTTCGCGACCGCGCGGCTGACGCGCACCTTGTCCATCGTGGTTTGCGCGATAACCGCGTTGGCGCTCATTGCGCCGTGCTGCCCCAGCACGGCCATCGTGCGCCATTCGGGCGCCGAGAGTTTGAAGCGTTCGCCATAGAAACGCGCAACCCGGCGCGTGAGCCGGTTGCTCAGCACAGTCAGGCGGAACGGTAAGTATTTTCCGAGCTCGAAGCTTCTTCTCGGGAACTGAATAGCGAGCGCCGCGTCTTTACTCATCCCGTCACCCACCTTCCCCCAGCTTTATGCCATTTCCCCGCGCACCCAGTTATTTTCGTACAACCAATGCGCAATCGCAACTACTGTTGCTAGGCAACCATAGGACATTCCATCCCCTTTCGGAGAATATTTTCGCTGCGGCTGCGCTGCGCTTGACGAATAGGTCCTATTCCCGAGACTGGCTTGCGGCGCGCAAAAGAGGGAGGGCGATATGAAACTCTACGGCTATTTCCGCTCATCGGCGGCGTTCCGGGTCCGGATCGCGCTCAATCTCAAGGGCTTGCCTTACGAGCAGGTCTTTATCCATTTGCGCAAGAACGACCAGCGCTCTGCCGAATATTTGGGCATCAATCCCCAAGGACTCGTGCCGACCCTGATCGACGACGGGCCGGTGCTCACGCAATCGTTAGCTATTATGGAATATCTCGATGAGACGCGGCCCCAACCGCCTTTTCTGCCGGCCGATCCCGTCGGCCGGGCGCGGGTGCGCTCGCTGGCCGAGGCGGTCGCGTGCGACATCCACCCGATCGACAATCTGCGCGTGCTGCAATTTCTGTCGCGGCAGTTCGGCCACAAGGAGCCCGACATCGAAACTTGGTTCAACCATTGGATCAATCTGGGCTTCGAGGCCATCGAGAAGACACTCGCCAGCGACGGCAAGGCAGGGACATTCTGTCACGGCGACACGCCGGGTCTCGCCGATATCTGCCTCGTGCCGCAAGTCTTTAACGCCCGCCGCTATCCGAGCTTCGACATGAACCCTTATCCGACAATCATGCGCATCTTCGACAATTGCATGAAGCTCGATGCCTTCGGCCGCGCCGTGCCGGAAAAGCAACCCGACGCGGAGTGACGCACGGCGTCGCCGGCGGTTTGGCTAAATCCTGGCGCGGTTGAGGCGCGACGCGTTGGCGACGACCGTTACGGAGCTCGCGCTCATCGCCGCGCTCGCGATCATCGGCGACAAAAGCCAGCCGAAGAGCGGATAAAGCGCGCCGGCCGCGATCGGGATCGCCAGCGCGTTGAAGGCAAAAGCGAAGAAGAGATTCTGGCGGATATTCGTAAGCGCCGCGTGCGCCATGTGCACGGCGCGCAGGATGCCGGCAAGATCGCCTTTGACGAGCGTAATGCCCGCGGCTTCGAGCGCGACATCGGCGCCCGTCCCCATGGCGATGCCGATATCCGCCGCGGCGAGCGCCGGCGCGTCGTTGATGCCGTCGCCGGCCATCGCGACTTTCTTGCCTTGGGCGCGCAAACGCGCGACGAGCGCGGCCTTTTGCGCCGGCGACAGTTCGGCTTCGACCGCGCCCATGTTGAGCTGCTGCGCCACCGCAAGCGCCGTCGCGCGCGCATCGCCCGTCGCCATGATGGGCGCGATGCCCGCTTGGCGAAGCGCCGACAATGCGTCCGCGGCGCCGCGTTTGATCGGATCGGCGATAGCGAGCCAGCCGGCGAGACAATTGTCGAGCGCGACGAAGACCACCGTTTCGCCGCGCTGCCGGCGCTCTTTCGCGTCGCGCGGCAGCGCATCGGCGCCGATGCCGAGTGTCTCCAGCAGGGCGAAATTGCCGATCGCTACAGCATGGCCCTCGATCGTCGCAGCAATGCCGCTGCCGGCCTTGCCGCGAAATTCGGCAATCGCGGGCAGGGCGATGCCGCGCTCGCGCGCCGCCGCGACGATCGCCGCGGCGAGCGGATGCTCGCTCGCGCGTTCGGCCGCCGCGGCGAGGCGCAGTAGTTCGTCGGCGCTTAAGTCGCTCGTCGTACCAATCGCCATCAGGCGCGGCTTGCCTTCGGTCAGCGTACCGGTCTTGTCAATGACGAGCGTGTCGATCGCATCGAGGCGTTGCAGCGTTTCGGCGTCGCGGAAAAGCACCCCGGCGCGCGCGGCGCGTCCCATCGCCACCATCACCGAAATCGGCGTCGCCAAGCCGAGGGCGCAAGGGCAGGCGATGATCAGCACCGCGACCGCATTGGCCAGCGCGAAGGCGAAAGCCGGCGGCGGGCCGAAGGCGATCCAGGCGATGAAGGTAACAAACGCCGCGAGCACGACGCCGGGGACGAACCACGTTGCGACCGCGTCGGCGAGGCTTTGGATAGGGGCGCGGCTGCGCTGCGTCTTCGCCACCAGCGCGACGATCTGAGCGAGCATTGTCTCGCTGCCGACGCGCTCCGCGCGCATCACGAAGCTGCCCGAACCGTTGAGGGTGGCGCCGGTCACGCGATCGCCCGCACGTTTCTCGACCGGCGTCGCTTCGCCGGTCAGCATTGCCTGGTCGACGGTGCTTTCGCCTTCAAGGACGGTGCCGTCGACCGGCACTTTCTCGCCAGGGCGCACGCGCAGCCGGTCGCCGCGAACAATCGTCTCGGCCGGCACGTCGCGCTCGCTGCCATCGGTTTCGATCCGGCGTGCGGTCTTGGGCGCAAGCTCCAAGAGCGCGCGGATCGCTTCGCCGGTTCGCGCGCGCGCCTTGACCTCGAGCATCTGTCCCAGAAGCACCAGGGCCGTGATGACGGCGGCTGCTTCGAAATAGATCGGCACCGTGCCGTGCATATCGCGGAACGATGCCGGGAAGATGCCCGGCGCGATGAGCGCCACGACGCTGTCGAGATAAGCGATGCCGGTGCCGAGCGCGATCAGCGTGAACATGTTGGGGCGGCGATTCCGGATCGAGGCCCAGCCGCGCGCGAAGAGCGGCGCGCCCGCCCCGAGCACGGCAACGCTGGCGAGCGCGAATTGCAGCCAGGGAAGCGACGCGCCGCTCATCGT
The DNA here is from genome assembly GCA_035294105.1 of Allostellaceae bacterium. GTDB lineage: Bacteria > Pseudomonadota > Alphaproteobacteria > ATCC43930 > CGMCC-115725 > CAIKMD01. The sequence continues at coordinate 359 of DATGLO010000550.1, read as the reverse complement.
CAGGATCAAGACGGGCAGGGCGAAGATCGCCGCGATCCAGAAGCGGCGCGTCATATCCGCCAGCTCGGGATTGGGCGCGGTCGCGCCGAGGGTCGGCGACATCGGCTCGAGCGCCATGCCGCAAAGCGGGCAGGGGCCGGGCTTGTCGCTCTTTACCTCGGGATGCATCGGGCAGGTCCAGTCCCCTCCCTTGCCCTCCCCCGCTCGCGGGGGAGGGTTGGGTGGGGGCGCCGAGCGCGTCAGATACTTCATCGGTTCGGCGACGAACTTCGTGCGGCAGCCGGCGCAGCAGAAGAAAAAGTCGCGGCCGGAATGCGCGGCGCGATGCGCTGTCTTCATCGGGTCGACGGTCATGCCGC
>DATGLO010000549.1:0-4372 GCA_035294105.1 Allostellaceae bacterium | reverse complement strand
CGGCTGCATCGGCGAGACCGTCACGGAAGCGGGATCGATCCCTCCTTCTTGGGCAACGACCTTCACGATCGCATCGACCACCGAGCCGACGCCGTCGATGCCGATGGTCTTGCCTTTGAGGACCTTGGCGCGCTCGGCGAGCGGCGCCTTGGGGTCAAAATGTGCCGCCTCGGCGACATCCTTGCGGATCACGAGATCCTGGCCGTTGTGGTCGTTCATATTGGCGATGGCGAGCAACGACTGGCCGTGCGCGGCGGCACGCGTCAGTGAGCCGCCCGAGGAGATCGAAAAATCGCTCGAGCCCGCGATCACGGCGTTTATCGAGCCGACCCCGACGATGAGTTGCGGCTTCACGTCGAGCTGTACTTGGTCGTAGATATGCTCATCCTCAGCGACATATTCGAAGAGGAACAGCACCACGGTCGCGGGAACCGCGAGCGAGGCGTGCTCGACCTCGGCACGTGCCGAGGTCAGAGGCGCAGCAAGCGCCGCCATACCGGCGACAGCCAATAAGCTATTGCGAAACGATCCAGCGCGCATACTTTCCTCCCTCGATCTCGGCCATTGACTCGCCCCGGCCGCCGTTCGCCGGCTTGGAGCACTTTAGCCGGTTTTCGCCGGCGTCTCAGCGGCAATCATCAAAGCATCGAGCGCGATCGCGCCCGACGGATAGACCATCAGCGGGTTGATCTCGATATCGAGCAGATCGGGCGTCGCGCGCATCAGCGCGCCGAGGCTTGCGGCCACCTGCGCGACGGCGCGCTTGTCGCTGGGCGGCGCGCCGCGCAGACCATCGAGCAGTGCCGCGCCCTTGAGCCTGGCGAGCGCCTCGATGATCTCGTCGTCGCCGAGATCGGCCGATAAAAGAGCGACATCCTTCAGCGCCTCGGTCCAGATGCCGCCGAGGCCGATCATGAGGACCGGCCCCCATTCCGGATCGCGCCGCGCGCCGACGATCAGCTCGACCCCCGGCTTGGCCATCGCCTCGACCAGCACGCCGTCGAGGGCGAGGCAGGGCTTGGCGCGCGCGACATTCTCGTGCAACACCGGCCAGGCGGTGCGCAGCGCCGCCGCATCCTTGATGCCGACGATCACGCCGCCGGCGTCGCTCTTATGGAGCAGCGCCGGGCTTTGCGCCTTGAGGACCACGGGATAGCCGATCGCTTCGGCGACCGCGCAAGCATGATCGACATTCATGACGAGGCTGCCGGCCGGCACGGCAATGCCGAGCTCTTTGAGATAGGCTTTCGCGCGATATTCGGCGATCGGGCCGCGCTCGGCGATGGTGACCGATTGCGCGAGCGTTTTGGGCGATACTGCGGCACGCATGCGCGCGCGGCCGTAAGCGCTGACATGCGCCATGGCGCGCAGCGCGCGGTCGGGCGAACGGAAGAGCGGCACGTTGCGCTCGCGCAAAGTGCGCGGAAATTCCTCGATCAGCTTCGTCTCGTCGCCGAACATCGAGAAGGCGACAGGTTTCGTCGCATGTTCGATTGCGGGGAGCAGCGAGCGGCAGCGCACCATCTGGAATTCCGGCGCCCCCGGAATGAAAGCGAGAACGAGGCCGCCGACGCCAGGATCGTCGAGCACGGCTTGCGCGGTGTTGCCGAACACCTGCGGCTGCGCGAGACCGACCGTGGTGATATCGAGCGGATTGTCGATCGTCGCATAGGCCGGCAGCATCGCTTTGAGCTTCGCTTTGGTCTCGGCGGTGAGAGCGGCCAGCTCGAGGCCGATATCGGCAGCCATATCGAGCGAGATGCCGCGGAAGGCGCCGGAATTGCTGATCGCGCCGACCGGCAGCGGCGACGGTTCGGGCCAGCGCGCCAGCAAAGTCGTCGTATCGAAGAGCTCGTCCATCGTATCGACGAGCACGACGCCTTCATGCGTCAAGATCGCGCGCATGGTCTGATAATCGCCGGCGAAAGCGCCGGTATGCGATTTCGCGGTCTCGCGCGCGATCGCGGTACGCCCCGGATGCAGCAGCACGATCGGCTTGCCCTCGCGCCGGGCACGCCGCACGAGATCGAGGAACACCGCCGGCCGGCGCACCTGCTCGATGAAAAGCGCGAAGACGCGGTTGCCGGGCTGATCGAGGCAATCGGCGAGAAAATCCTCGACGCCGAGCACGGCCTCGTTCCCCGTCGAGATCGCGCAGGTAACGGGTACGCCTTTGGCAAAGAGCGCGAGCTTCAAATTCGAGGTCATGGCGCCGCTCTGGGCGATGACGGCCGCTCCCTCGGTGATCGTGGGCGCGGGCTCGGTCACGGGCTCGAACGTCAGGGCATTGTTACCCGCGAAATTGCGCAATCCGATGCAGTTGGGGCCAAGCACGAGGACTCCGCTCTCGCGCGCGATTTCTCTAATACGATCTTGCTTCGCTTTGCCCTCGGCGCCCACTTCGGCAAAACCCGAAGCGAACACGACGGCGCTGCCTGCTTGCCGCCGCGCGCAAGCCGCCACGGAATCGACCACCACGGCTTCCGGCACCACCAGCACGACCGCATCGACGCCAAGCGGCAGATCGTCGATGCTCGGCACGCAAGGGCGGCCATTGATTTCCTTGCGGCTGCGGCTGACGAGATGAATTTCGCCCTGATAGCCGGCACGCAATAGATTCTCGAGCGCGTTGAAGCCGATCGAGCCGGCATCGGGCGAGGCGCCGACGATCGCGACCGAGCGCGGCCGCAACAAGCGTCCGACCGGTTTTGGCCCGAGCGTTCGGTTCTGCGTCGTTTCCATCCCGTCCCGCCGATGGGACACGTCGAAAGAGAAGCTGCGAAGCTAAAGCAAGATATCGCGCGGTTCAATGATGCGCGATTGTTCGATGATGCACGGTTGGGGCCAAGCGCCTATGCTGCGCGCCCGAAAGCCGCGTGCCTGCGCCGGCGATGCAGAGGAGAAAACTATGGCAGCCCGCAAGAAGAACGGCGCGAACGGCGGCAACGGTGCCGCAGCGGCCGGCAAAACCGTGCTCGTCGAAATCGAGAGTGGCATCGCCTGGGTGACGCTCAACCGGCCGGAAAAACGCAACGCCATAAGCCCACAGCTCTCGAGCGAGATGATCGCGGCGCTCGACGCGCTCGAGGGCAATCCCGATGTCGGCGTTCTCGTCCTGACAGGCGCCGGCAACTCCTATTGCGCGGGCATGGACCTCAAGGAGTTCTTCCGCGCCACGGACAAGATGACCGCCGAGGAGCGCGCGGTGTTCTCGCGCGCCAGCGCCCAGTGGCAATGGCGGCGGTTGAGCTATTACATGAAGCCGACGATCGCGATGGTGAACGGCTGGTGTTTCGGCGCCGGCTTCAATTCGGTAATCGCTTGTGACCTGGCCATCGCCGCGAACGAGGCCGTGTTCGGTCTCAGCGAGATCAATTGGGGCATGATCCCTGCGGGTAACGTGCTGAAGTCGACGGTGTCGGTGATGAACCGGCGGGACTCGCTCTATTACACGATGACCGGTGAGACCTTCAACGGCAAGAAAGCCGCGGCTATGGGCATGGTCAACGAGTCCGTGCCGCTGGCGAAGCTGAAGAAACGCGTCACCGATCTCGCGAAGGTGTTGCTCGACAAGAACCCGACGACCCTGCGCCAGGCAAAGCACGCCTGCAAGCGCGTCATCGACATGGATTGGGACGGCTCCGAAGATTATCTCTTCGCGAAGATCGACCAGATGCGCTTCCTCGACCCCGAGCAGGGTCGCGAGCGCGCGATGCGCCAATTCCTCGACGAAAAAAGTTATCGGCCGGGCCTCGGCAATTACAAGCGCGACGGCTGAAACGAAAAGCGGCGCCCGCGATGGGCGCCGCTTCGCTCGTCTAACGAGCTGCGATCACGACGGCGGGTTGGCGATTTCCTTCCAGCCGCCCAGCGGGAAGCCCTTGCGGCCGACGAACTGATCTTCCTGGTCGTAAGGACCGGTGGTCTGCACCGTGACCGCGGGATTGATGTTCGCCTTGAAGGCCGAAAATGAACCCTGCTCCGTCGTCCCGGCCGCAGCCGACGGTTGAACCGCGACCTGCGCCGGATCAGGACGCGGCTCCGCAGCCTGCGCGGCCGCAATGCCCGAAAATGCGACCGCAAAAGTTGCAGCGAGAAGCGAAAATTTCATGACCTAGCTCCTGAGGTGATTGAAAGGTGAAACTCGGTATCTGTTTGCCTGCGCAACAAACACCACGATGCCCGACGACCGTGCCGCCCTTTAGGCAGTAAAACCGAGTCGTTATCTCCGGCAAAATTGAAGCCGCGCCATGCATTCATTGCAGAGTTACATGGATTTAATGGGATAGTAAATTTCTGCTAAGTAATTCGTCGCAGAAATATAATAAAAGACAACGCACAACAATCGTCGTTCACTAACGATTTCGGCGCC
>DATGLO010000548.1:0-6251 GCA_035294105.1 Allostellaceae bacterium | reverse complement strand
TTACAAGCCTTGATTATAGCCAAAAAAGTGATTTACCGGATATTAATTTTATCTTGCCAAGGGCGGCGGGGTTAGTTATGTCCGTTAGCCATGATAAGGGGGGCAGCCCAAAACGCGGCGCGCAGGACTTCGCTTGGCCTGTGGATTATTATCGGGCTGGCGAGTTCGGCATTAACGGCACCCGCTGTTCGCGCTCAAGATTTTCGTACGGCCGCGCTGACGCCAGGCGATGAGGTGCTACGCGAAGCCGATCTCCCGAAAGTTCTCAGCGTCGAGGACGCGGCGCGCTATCGCCATATCTTCGCATTGCAGCAAAACGGCCGCTGGCAGCAGGCCGACCGCGACATCGCCGCGCTGAGCGACCGCCTGCTGCTGGGCGAGGTTCTGGCGCAGCGCTACCTCGCCAAGACCTACCGCGCCGCCTATGGCGAACTCGTCGACTGGCTGCAGCATTACGGCGACGAGCCGGATGCCAAGGCGATCTATGATCTGGCGAAAAAACGCCACCCCGCCGGCGCCGCGGCGCCCCCGCGCCCGACCACAGCCAGTACGAACGCCAACGACAATGGCGATGACCTTACGCCGATCCCGACGCCCGGTGCGCTCGGCGCTAGGCTCCAGACCCTACTGCCGGCCGATGCCCATCGCGCCGAGGCGCTTAAGAAGCAAATCAGCGCGCTCGCTGCCTCGGATCCGCGGCGCGCGGAGCAGCTGCTCGCGAGCAAAGATGCGAAGCTCTTGATCGACAGCGATACCCGCGACGACCTGCGCTCGGCGATCGCCGAAGGCTATCTCGCACAAAACGAGCCGCAGGAAGCCCTCACCGCGAGTGCCGAGACCGAGACGGCAGCCTATGCGCCGATCGCCAACTGGAATGCCGGCCTCGCCGCTTGGCGGCTCAATCGCCTCGACGAAGCGCGCAGCCATTTTCAGGCGCTTGCCCGCAGCCCCGGCCAATCGCCCTGGGTCAAATCCGCGGCCGCCTTCTGGGCGGCGCGGGTCGAGATGAAGGCTGGCCGGCCCGAGAATTACGGCTATTGGCTGCGCATCGCCGGCGAAAGCCCGCGCACCTTCTACGGATTGCTCGCCCGGCATCTCCTCGGCATCGACCGCGATCCCACCTTCGACAGCGATCCCTTCACCCAGTTCGACGCGCAACTCGTTGACGGCATCGAGGCCGGCAAGCGCATCCTCGCTTTGATCTCGATCGGCCAGGACAATCTCGCCGCGAGCGAGCTGCGGCGGTTGGCAGCGCATAGCTCGCCCACGCTCCTGCAATCGCTGGCCGCGCTCGCAGACCGCGCAAACCTGCCCGGCGCCAGCCTGCGCCTCGCCGGCCTACTCGGCGACAGCGAAGGCAACAGCCGCGAAGTCGCGTCTTACCCGGTGCCGCGCTGGGAGCCGATCGGCGGCTTCAGCGTCGATCGCGCGCTGCTCTATGCGCTGATGCGCCAGGAATCGAAATTCACGCCCGCGGCGCGCAGCCATTCCGGCGCCTCGGGGCTGATGCAGCTGATGCCGGCGACGGCGCGCGAGATGGCGAAGCTGACCGGGGCGCCGCTCGGCCCGCGCAACAGCAAGAAAGAGCACGCGGCGCTTAACGACCCCGAATACAACCTCATGCTGGCGCAGGAATATGTGAAGGTCCTGCTCGGCGACGCGCACATCAACAACAACCTCATCCTCTTCGCCGCGGCCTACAATCACGGGCCCGCGGCCGCCGCGCGCTGGCAGGAAGCGCGGCCGGAATATCGCGACGACCCGCTTCTTTTCATCGAGAGCATTCCTTCGAAGCAGTCGCGGGTCTTCACCCAGCGCGTGTTGACCAATTACTGGATCTATCGCCAGCGCCTGGGCCAGAAGATGCCCGATCTCGACGCGCTTGCCGCCGGCAAATGGCCGACCTATATCGCCGAAGACAGCGCGACAACGCAAAGCGCCGCGCTCGAACCGGGCGATGGTCTAAATGCCAGGCAGAATTGACGAAACGCGGCCGTTCCTTCCCGTCAACATCGCCGTCCTGACCGTTTCCGACACGCGGGTCGAAGCCGACGACAAATCGGGTCAGGCGCTGATCGACATGCTGACGCGCGACGGCCACAAGCTCGCCCAGCGCAAGATCGTGCGCGATGACAAACCCGCCATCGTCGCGCAGCTCAAAGCCTGGATCGCCGACCCGGCGATCGATGTCGTGATCTCGACCGGCGGCACCGGCGTCACCGGCCGCGACGTCACCCCCGAGGCCTTCCACGAGGTCTATGAGAAGGAGATTGCCGGCTTCGGCGAGCTCTTCCGCTTTCTTTCCTACCAGAAGGTCGGTACCTCGACGATCCAGAGCCGTGCCACCGCCGGCGTCGCGGGCGGCACCTATCTTTTCGCTCTGCCCGGCTCGCCGAGCGCTTGCCGCGACGGCTGGGACGACATCATCAAGCACCAGCTCGACAATCGGCACCGGCCCTGCAACCTCGTCGAGCTGATGCCGCGGCTGCAAGAGCATCTGAAGCAGCCGGCTAAAGCCTGAGCGGCGGATAGGATTCGCTGGGCAACAGCTCGACGCAGAAATTCGCCGGCATTGCGGCAAGCGCGTCGTCGAGCGCGGAGCGCAGCATCCCGCGCGGCATGCGGCGGCGGCGCGACCGGCCGATAAGCCAGTAATGACCGCCGTCGTCCGGGCCGTAGACCACGTCGTTGCGGCGGAGCGCGGCGAAGGCGGCGCGGAGCGCGCTGTGGCCCGCGCGCGGCAGCGTCGCCGCGATGGCGACGCTGCTGCTGCTCGTCGACGAACGAAGCCGGCACGCGATCTCACCGCGCTCGAGGCGCAACAGCCGCCAACCGTGGCGCCGCGCCAGTTGTTGGACGCGGCCGTCGATCGTCTGGCGCGGATAATCGATGGCAAGGATGAGATAGCTCGACATGGAAAGCCGAGTAGATAATCGCGGCGATGCCATCGCAAGCGGATTGGCTTTATCGGTAAGGAATTTCCGTGCAGCAAAATCGCGTTCCTTACTTTTTCTGAAAAAAGTGCACGGCCCGCAGCGCAGCCTAAGCGTGCACCGATTGTTCTTGAAATGTTCTACAGGCAAGCGGATATTAGTTTCATGGATGAGGCGCTCCCGTCGGTGCCGCGCAAAGGTCGCGGCGCGGTCAGCAATGCTGCCGGCCGATTCGAGCCGGCGACCCATATCGCGATCGACGACGGCTGGGGCCGGAACGACGAGGACGCGCCGCCGCTCGATACGCAATACCTCCGCGATACGTCGAAGACGGTGATCGCGCGCAACAATTCGCCCGATATCGGCTTCGATCGCTCGATCAATCCCTATCGCGGCTGCGAGCATGGCTGCATCTACTGTTTCGCGCGGCCGACCCACGCCTATCTCGGCCTCTCGCCCGGGCTCGATTTCGAGAGCCGCATCTTCGTGAAGGAAGATGCGCCGGCACTGCTCCGCGCCGAACTGTCGAAGCCGTCTTATAAACCGAAGCCGATCGCCCTGGGCGTCAACACCGACGCTTATCAGCCGATCGAGAAGAAGCTCGGCCTTACCCGCCGCATCCTCGAAGTGCTGGCGGAGTTCCGTCATCCGGTGACGCTCATCACCAAATCGGCGCTCATCCAACGCGACCTCGACATTCTCTCGGCGATGGCGCGCGATCATCTCGCCAAAGCGGCGGTTTCGGTAACGACCCTCGACCGCGGCCTCGCGCGCAAGATGGAGCCGCGCGCGGCGACGCCCGAACGGCGGCTCGAGACCATCGCCGCGCTCAGCGCCGCCGGGATCCCGACGGCGGTCATGGCGGCGCCGATGATCCCGGCGCTCAACGATGCCGAGCTCGAAGCGATCCTCGAAGCCGCGGTCGAGCGCGGCGCCTGCGCGGCCGGCTATGTGCTGCTGCGTTTGCCGCTGGAGCTTGCCGGCCTCTTCGAGGAGTGGCTTGCGAACAACGTGCCCGGCAAGGCCAAGCATGTCATGTCGCTGATCAAGCAGAGCCGCGAGGGCAAGGCTTATCAGTCGGAATGGGGCACGCGCATGTCGGGCACCGGTCCCTATGCCGAGATGCTTCGGGTCCGCCACGAAGCCGCCTGCCATCGCCTCGGCCTCGACAAGAAGCGCGAAAACCGCCAACTCGATTGCTCGCTCTTCCGAGTGCCGGCACGCGGCAAAGAAACGGCGCAGCTGAGCCTGTTTTGATGATTCGCCACGGAGGCACGAAGAACAAAATTTGAACCGCCAAGACGTCAAGGCACGAAGAAATTAAAGGGCCGCGAAGCCGGATGGCCGGCGCCCCGCGGCCCCGCGCACGGCCGCTGCAACCGTGCCGGGGCGGATCGGCACGAGATGCGCCGCGACGCCCAGCAAGGTGTGATGCAACGGGGGCAGCTTGGGCTTGGCGAAAGTGTCGAGCGTCATCATTCGCTCTGGGGTGGACCAGCCCGCCGTAGCGTCAAGAACGACGCGACCGACTCGATTGAAGGCTAAAGACAGAAGCGCCCCCGAACTTTTTTCTTGGCGTCTTCGGGTCTTGGCGGTTCACTGGGGCATGATCGTCCTCTTCACCGATTTCGGCCTCGCCGGGCCCTATACCGGGCAGATGAAAGCGGTGCTGCACGAGCGGGCGCCGCAAGCCGAGGCGATCGATCTCTTCGCCGACGCGCCGGCCGGCAATCCGCGCGCCGCCGCTTATCTCCTTGCTGCTTATGCCGCCTGGTTTCCGCCGGGCACGATCTTTCTCTGTGTTGTCGATCCCGGCGTCGGCGGCACGCGCGCGCCGCTGGCGATCGAAGCCGATGGCCGCTGGTATGTCGGGCCCGAGAACGGGCTCTTCGAGTTGGTTTTGCGCCGCGCGCAAACGGCGCAGTGTCATGAAATTTCCTGGCGCTCGCAGAACCTCTCGGCGAGCTTCCACGGCCGCGATCTTTTTGCGCCGGTGGCTGCCATGCTCGCCCAAGGCGAGCGCCCGGCGATGCTGGCCCGTGCCGCACGGCGTTTTCCCGATTGGCCCGACGATCTCGCGGAGATCGTCTATATCGATCACTACGGCAACGCCCTGACGGGCCTGCGCGCGGGCGCCGTCGCACCGGCTGCGAGCCTTGTTATCCCCAACAAAATGCGAGTCGCACATGCCGCGACCTTTTCCGCCGTGCCGGAAGGAAGCGCGTTCTGGTATGAGAATTCGAACGGGCTGGTTGAGATCGCGGTCAATCGCGGACGCGCGGCCGATGCGCTGGGCCTCGCGATCGGCAGCAGGTTGAGCATCGCCACTTGAAGGGGAAAGAGGCGTCGCGGGGAATGCCGGATTTCATCTTGGAACGCGGTTGCGACGGCATCGTCTGCGGCATCGACGAGGCCGGGCGCGGGCCGCTTGCGGGACCGGTGGTGGCGGCGGCGGTGATCCTCGATCGCAAGAAGATGCCGCGGCGGCTGCGCGCCGAGCTCGACGATTCAAAAAAGCTTACCGCCGAGGCGCGCGAGGAATACGCGCTGATGATTCGGCGTTGCGCGGTGAAGATCGGCGTCGGCGCGGCGAGTGTTGTCGAGATCGACCGCATCAATATTTTACAGGCGACGTTTCTCGCCATGCGCCGCGCGCTGTTGCGCCTCGGCGTGATGCCCGATATCGCGCTGATCGACGGCAATCAGCCGCCGCCGCTGCCTTGCGCCGTGAAGACCGTGATCGGCGGCGACGGCCTGTCGCTGTCGATTGCCGCCGCCTCGGTCATCGCCAAGACGACGCGCGATAAGCTGATGAAGGCGCTCGCGGCCCGCTACGACGGCTATGGCTGGCTCACCAATGTCGGCTACGCCACCGAGGAGCATCGCGCCGCAATTCTCGCTTTGGGGCCGACGCGGCACCATCGCATGACCTTCGCGCCGCTTCAGCTAAGTCTCGAATTCGACTCCAATTTTGCAGACTAAGTATCTGACTCCACGAACTTATTGTTGACGCGCCGAGTCGTGGCAGGCAGAATCTTTGCCCCATGGGGAAAGCCATGGGGGATTCGCCGGGGCGCGGCGCTTCGAGCAAGGCTGGATCGGCGAAAATCGCGCCGATCAACGCCAGGGCCTTTGCCGACGGCTCGATCATCACCGGCGATTGCATCGAGGCGATGGCGCGGCTGCCCGAAGGCTCCGTCGATCTCGTCTTCGCCGACCCGCCTTACAACCTGCAGCTCGCGGGCGAGCTCACCCGCCCTGACAACAGCCGCGTCGACGGCGTCGAAGAAACCTGGGACAAATTCGCCGATTTCGCGA
>DATGLO010000547.1:0-7047 GCA_035294105.1 Allostellaceae bacterium | reverse complement strand
TCGGGATCGACCTCGACCTCGCAGACATGGCAGCCGTAAGGAAAGGCCGCGACCTTGAAGACCTCGTCGCGCTCGGCCGCGAGCTTCCCGCGCAAGTCGTCTGGCAGATCGCTGCGCGTTTTCGCCGCCGCCGCGACCTCGTAAAGGCCGACGCGGCGGTCCGTGCCTTCGATGGCGAAGGTGCCGTCCCTGAACACGATGTCGGCGGCGGAGGCCTCGAGAAGCTGTGCGGCGATGCGCTTGCCTTTGGCGACGATCTCGTCGACGGCATAGCCCATCAGCACGCTGGCATAGCGCATCGAGCGGCCGGAATTGCTGCCGCCGCCGACCGGCACGACATCGGTATCGCCGGTGATGAGATTGATGGCGGCGAAATCGACACCCAACCAATCGCTGACGCATTGCGCGAAGCTGGTCTCGTGGCCTTGCCCGTGAGATTGCGTGCCGATGACGACATCGACGCGGCCTTCGGGCTGGACGATCACCTCGGCGCGCTCGCGCGGAATGCCGGTGGTGGACTCGATGTAATTGGCGATGCCGAGGCCCAACAGCCTGCCGCGTGCTTTTGCCGTCGCGCGCCGCGCCGCAAAGCCGGCGACATCGCCAAGCGCCAGCGCCTCGTCCATGACGCGCTCATATTCGCCGCTGTCATAGGTGACGCCGGTACAGTTCTTGTAGGGCAGCGCATGCGGCGCGATGAGATTGCGGCGGCGCAGCTCGATGCGATCGAAGCCATGCGCGCGCGCGGCCATGTCGATCAACCGCTCGATAATGAACATCGCCTCGGGCCGGCCGGCGCTGCGGTAGGGTACGGTGCTCGGGGTGTTGCTCAGGACGCCGCGCGCCTCGACATAGCCGGCCTGCACGTCGTAGACGCCGGACAAGATCCCGACCGCCTTGCGCAACGGGATGATCGCGAGCATATGCGCGCCGAGGTTGGAGAGATGCTGCGAGCGCATCGCCAGGAATTTGCCGTCCCGGTCGAGGGCGAGCTCGGTCGCGGCGGCGAGGTCGCGGCCTTGATAATCGGCGGCGAAGCCTTCCGAGCGCTCGCCGACCCATTTGATCGAGCGCTTGAGCTTGTGCGATGCCCAGGCGAGCAAGGTCGATTCGGGGTAAACCGCGTTGCGTGTGCCGAAGTTGCCGCCGACATCGCCTGTGATGACGCGCAGCCGCTCGGGCGGCCAGCCGAGGATGGCATCGATGCCGGCTTTGATGCGCACGGCGCCCGAGCCCGAGGCCGCATAAAGCGTGACGCGATCGCGCGCGGCATCGTAGGCGGCGACGGCGGCGCGCGGTTCCAGGGGGACGCCGGTCACACGCTGCACCCAGGTCTCGAGCTTCACGACATGCGCGGCTTTGGCGAACGCGGCTTCGGTTGCGGCGGCGTCGCCCGCTTCGGCATCGAGGCATATATTCGACGGCTGATCCCAGAGCCGGGGCGCGGCCGGCGCGGCGGCGTCGGCGGTCGCTGTTACCGCCGTGAGCACCTCGTAATCCACCGCAATCAGCTCCGCCGCGTCTTTCGCGCGGTCGAGCGTTTCAGCGATGATGAGCGCCACGCCCTGGCCGACATGGCGGACCCGGTCGGTCGCGAGCGGCAGCAACGGCGACGGATAGATATCCGAGCCGTCGCGGTTCCACAGGACGACGTCGGGAAAAAGCATCTGCACATGGCGCGGTCCGAAGCCTTCCTGATCGGTCGTCGCGCGCTTCATGCCGGCCGCGATCACATCGGCGCCGGTGTAAATCGCGAGCACGCCGGGCAGCGCCAGCCCTGCGGCCGCGTCGATCCGCCTGATCTTCGCATGAGCATGCGGCGAGCGCAGCATCACCGCATGGGCTTGGCCCGGTGCGTCGATATCGACGGTGTAGCGGCCGCGTCCGGTGAGAAGGCGCAAATCTTCCTTGCGCAGGACCGGCTTGCCAATGCCGAAGGCGTTGTTGGTTCTTGTCGTCTCGGCCAAGCGCGGCCCTCCCTTCGCGTCGGACCGGCGATCCGGACTCTCAAGCGGCTTTGACGATCGCCGCCGCGCCTTCCTGCCAGACGCATTCGACTTCTTCGAAGCCGGCGGCGCGCATGCCGTCGAGATGCGTCTCGAGTCCGCCGGCATATTGGAAATAGTCGTAATCGAGGAAACAGCCCGCGGGGGACAGCAGGCTGCGGATCGCGCCATAGCAGCGGAAGATCGCCTTCCGGTCGCGCAGATTATGGAGCGCGATGCCCGAGACCACGAGATCGAACGGGCCGGACAATTCCTTCTGCCACGCGGCATCGGTGAGGTCGCTCAAGACATAGGCCATGCGCTTTTCCTGCTTGGCGAGGCGCTTTTGCGCCTGATCGCGCATCGGCCGCGAATAGTCCTGCCAGGTCACGCGTGCTTTCGGAAACGCACGCAGCACCTCCTCGGTGACGACGCCATAGCCGGCGCCGACATCGAGCGCGCGCAGCTTCGCGTTCTTCTCGAACGGCGCGAAGGACAGCATCTTGCGGAGCACCGGCCGCCGATCGGCATCGCGCGTGATGTCTTCGCCGATCCACTGCTCGACATAGGCCGCGGAGTGCCAATCATGTTCGTGGACATGGAACGAGCGGGTTTTGGCTGGCATGACACTCCCGCGGTGCGCCGGTCATTTTAGAGCAGACCGGGACCGGCCAGCGCTGCCGGCCCCGGTCTTTCCGTCAAGTAAACTCAGCCAGGCATCTGGCCCATGAAATCGCGCTTGCCGAGCTCGACGCCGTAGTGGCGAAGGATGTCGTAAGCGGTGGTGGTGTGGAAATAGAAATTCGGCAGCGCATGGTGGTAAACGAGAATCTGCGCCTTGAAGGTGCGCGTGTTCGGGCCAAGCTGGACCGTCACATCGCTCTGCTCTTTACCGTCGATCTGCGATGGCTGAAGCCCTTTGAGGAAGTCGACCGTGGTCGCGATCCGCGCCTTGAGATCGGCGATGGTGCTGCATTCCTTGAGATCGGGCAGCTGGGCGCCGGCGACGCGGCCCGGCGCGAGCGCATGGGCTGTCGCCTGCTGCACCTGGCGGACAAGCGGGAACATGTCGGGCGCGAGCCGCAACTGCAGCAATAAATTCGGATCGTATTTGCGCGATTCGGCAAAGGCCTGCCCCTTGTCGAGGCAGCCGGACAGCGCCGGCAGAAGCTGCAGGAAGACCGGAACCGAGCCGCTATACATCGTGATCGCCATGGCGAGCGCTCCTCTCTTGGGTTTTGGGATTTCGACCCGACGCGAATTTAGCGGCCTTCCGGGGCGAGGTGAAGGGTGCCTCGAGAAGCCGAGAAAAGCGTGCAACCGGGGGCAGGGTTGCGCCCGCGCGGGTTTCAAATGCCGGCGCCAGGCAATAGATTGGAACCCGTGATTTAGATTGGGAACCCGTGATTTTTTCCCGCGAGTGTCCCGATCCGGAAGTTCGCATCATCCGGACGTGCCGCTTTCGAACTTTCGGATCGATAAGGACGCGAGCCAACCCGTTGCATACTAGCGTGGCTTATGGATTTGAAGTTCCCAGAATCTGTGCAGCGAGATCCTCGAATCCGCCATGCTAGGTCTTGACCGGATGTCGCCGAACGCTCCGCGTCACGGTATTTTGCTGGGCATCGTCGCCGCGGCGTTCTTCATGCAGAACCTCGACGGCACGGTCATCACCACCGCGCTGCCGCAGATGGCGATCACCTTCGCCACGACCCCGATCCATCTCTCGATCGGCATCACCGCCTACATCCTCAGCTTGGCCGTGTTCATCCCGGTCAGCGGCTGGGTCGCTGACCGTATGGGAGCGCGCACCGTGTTCGGCACGGCGATCGCCGTATTCACCATAGGCTCGGTGCTATGCGGCCTCTGCAACAACGTCACCGAGTTCGCGCTTTGCCGTGTCTTTCAAGGTCTCGGCGGCGCGATGATGACACCGGTCGGGCGGCTCGTTCTATTCCGCGCCGTCGGCAAGAGCGGGCTCGTCAAAGCGCTCTCGACGCTCAGCATGTCGTCGATGATCGGCCCGGTGCTGGGGCCGCCTGTTGGCGGCTTCATCACCACCTATGCATCGTGGCGCTGGATTTTCTTCTTTAACCTGCCGATCGGCGTTGTCGGGGCGATCATGGTCTTCATCTTCATCGAGAATTATCGCGATGAGGAAAGCCCGAGCTTCGACTGGATCGGCTTCATCTTTACCGGCATCGCCATCGCGACCCTGGTGCTCGATTGCGATCTCGTGGTGCAGCCCGGCATCGATCCGATATTCACCATCGGCTTGTTCGTGGTCAGCCTCGGGTCGGGCGCCTTCGCCGCGTGGTACATGCGGCGCCGCCCCGAGCCGATCCTCGATCTCAGCCTGTTGCGGATTCCGTCTTTCTTCGCCGGCGTCGGCGCCGGCGCCCTCTACCGCATCGGTAGCGGCGGCGTCAGCTATCTGATGGCGATCATGCTGCAGGTGGACATGGGCATGTCGGCCTTCGCGTCGGGCTCGATCACCCTCGCCGGAGCGATGAGCTCGCTCACCATGAAAGCGGCGATCCCGCCGGTATTGCGGCGCTGGGGTTTCCGCACCGTGCTCATCGGCAACGGCATCATCAGCGCCGCTGCCGTGGCGGCTTGCGCTTACGTGGGCATCGGCACTCCCGGCTATGTCGTCTTCGGCATCCTGCTCGTCGGCGGCTTTTTCCGTTCGCTGCAATTCACCGCGCTGACGACGCTTTCCTATGCCGACATCCCCAATTCGCGCACCAGCGCCGCGACCAGCTTTTCGAGCATGATGCAGCAGGTCAATAACGGCATGGGCGTCGCGTTGGCGGCGATCCTGGTGCACATGATGATGCTTTTCCATGCCCAGGCGTCGACGGTGGTGTCGGTCGACGATATTCGGATCACTTACTTGCTGATGGCGTCGGTGGCGCTGACCGCGTGCTTCTTCTATGCGCGGCTCGATCCCGGGGCCGGGGCGGAGGTCAGCGGACATCGCCTCGATTCGATTGAGGCCGACGCCGCCGCCGAATGACGATCCCCGCGCCGCTAGTGTGGCAGATTCGAAATTCCTATGATTTCGACGCCGCGATTAGGAACTTCAAATCCATGAGCCACGCTAGGATTCGATGGGCGGCTCGTGTCCTCATCGATACCGAAGTTCGAAAGAGCCCGTTTCAACCGATGCGCACTTACGGATCGGGACGCTAGATGAAGGTGCCGATCTCGCGAACCATGATCGTGCCGCTGATCGTGGCGTCGGCGCTGTTCATGGAGAATCTCGACAGCACGATCATCGCGACCGCCTTGCCGCAGATGGCCGTGAGCTTCGGCACGACGCCGATCCATCTCTCGGTCGCCATCACCGCCTATGTGCTGAGCCTCGCCATTTTCATCCCGGTCAGCGGCTGGTTCGCCGATCGCTTCGGGGCCAAGACCGTGTTCCGTACCGCGATCACGGTCTTCACGATCGGGTCGGTGCTGTGCGGCTTTTGCAACGACGTGGCCGAGCTCGCGGCCGCGCGCGTCCTCCAAGGCATGGGCGGCGCAATGATGGTTCCTGTCGGGCGGCTCATCATGTTCCGCAGCATCCCGAAGGCGGAATTCGTCACCGCGATGGCCTATCTGACGGTTCCCGCGATGATCGGCCCGACCCTGGGTCCGCCGGTCGGCGGCTTCATCACCACCTACGCCAGCTGGCGGTGGATCTTTTTCCTCAACGTGCCGATGGGTCTCTTGGGCTTCACGCTGGTGACTCGCTTCATCGAGAATTATCGCGAGCCGGAAACGCCGTCGCTCGATTGGCCGGGGTTCTTCCTGACCGGCACCTCGCTCGCGTCCTTCGTTTATGTCTGCGACCTGATCGAGCGCCCGCAGATCGATTTGCTTGCGGTTGCCGTGCTCGGCGGCATCGCGATCGTGGCCGGCCTCGTCTCCGTCCGCCATCTGCGCCGCACGGCGCATCCGGTGATCGATCCCACGCTATTGCGGGTCGGGACCTTTAACGCCAGCGTTGTCGGCGGCGCGGTGTTCCGCGTGGGCACGTCGTCGCTCAACTATCTTTTGCCGATCCTACTTCAGGTCGGGCTCGGCTTCGATGCGTTCCTGTCGGGGCTGATGACGGTTGCCGCGGCGCTCGGTTCCTTTGCGATGAAATTCGCCGCGATCCCGATCCTCCGGCGGTGGGGCTTCCGCACGGCTTTGGTGGTCAACGCGGTGATCAGCGCCATCGGCGTGGCGGTCAGCCTCGTTTTCAACATCGGCATGTCGCCGCTCGTGATCTTTTTGATCATCCTGGTGACCGGCTTCTTCCGCTCGCTGCAATACACCGCGCTCAACAGCATGGCTTTCGCCGATATACCGCCGCCGCGAATGAGCACGGCGTCGAGCTTCTCGAGCATGGTGCAGCAGATGTCGAACGGCATGGGCGTCGCGTTTGCGGCGATGATGCTGAATTTCGTGCTCGTGCTGCGGGGCGTCGCGCAATCCGAGTTATCGATCACCGATATACGCATCACTTTCGTGCTGATGGCGGTGGTGACCCTCGCCTCGATGCATTGGTTTGCGCGTCTCGAGCCCGATGCGGGCGCGGAAGTCAGCGGCCATCGCGTCGCCGCGGAATAGGCGAATTCGCTCCTTGTCGCCGGAGAGGCCGGCGGTAGACTGGCGTCGAGAACGATATCGGGGAGGGAGCGCCATGAGCAGCCGTTTCGCTCGGCTTTGCGGGATCGCCGCCGCGGCGGTGCTGGCAATACATGTCGCCGCGGCGAGCGCGGCCGACAAGCTGACGATCGGCAAGGCTTTTCCCGGCGCCTTCCCGTTCTCGGCCGCGGATATCGGGGTGCAGGCCGGCATCTTCTCGAAATACGGTATCGCTGCGACCGTCACCGATTTTATGGGCGCGTCGAAATTGCAGCAGGGCATGATCTCGGGCGATGTCGATATCGGCCTCGGCTCGGGCACCGATATGGCCTTCATCGCCAAGGGTGCGCCCGAGGAAGCGGTCGCCGCGATGGCCGGTCCGCCGCTGTCCTACGGGATTTTCATTCCGGCGAATTCGAGCATCAAGACCGTCGCC
>DATGLO010000546.1:0-2040 GCA_035294105.1 Allostellaceae bacterium | reverse complement strand
CAAGGTGAAGCGGTAGGTCTTGCGGCCAAGCATGGCCCAGGAGACGGTCTTCGTGGCCTCGCCCAGCGCGATCGGCAACACGCCCGTCGCCAGTGGATCGAGCGTGCCGCCATGACCCGCTTTGGCCGCATCGAGCAGCCGGCGCACGGCGCCGACGGCGCGGCTCGAGCTTATGCCCGAAGGCTTGTCGAGGACGATCCAGCCGTGAATCGGCTGGCCGCGGCGCCTACGCGTCATCGCTGCCGCCTCGATCCGCGGCGGGCCCCAAATCGCGCGCGACATCGTCGCGGCGCAACAGGCTTTCGATGCGGCTCGCCTCATCGAAGCTCCGATCGAGCGCGAACACGATCTCGGGCGCGACGCGCAGCTTCACCGCGTCGGCGACGAGGCGGCGCAGATGGCCGGCGCCGCGTTTCAGGCCCGCCATGATCTCGGCGGCGTTGCCGCCGCCCAAGGGCATGACATACGCGGTCGCGCGTTTCAGATCCGGCGCGAGCCGCACTTCGGTCACGGTGATGACCGCATCATGTAGCGCCGGGTCGCGCAACTCGCCGCGCTGGAAAATCCGCGCGAGGGCGTGACGCATCTCTTCCCCGACGCGGAGCTGGCGCTGGCTGGCCGGCTTAGAGGCTTGTGCCGATTGCCGCGACATTACGTGAGATCGTCTTCGATCAATTCGCCCAGCTTTGCTAAATGCCTCAATAGCCCACCTTCAAAGGCCGAGTTCCATGAATTGGGATCGACAGCCGAACAACGCTTCCTGGTTTGCCGTAGATGTGATGGCTGCCATTTAACGGAGCAAAGTCCAGCCGCGTTGTTCGACGAGACGGGCAAAGGCCCGTCCCGACAGCGCATTCATAACGCGATTTCCACCACGCGTTCTTTACCGCCGTGGCGAGGCTCAGCAATGTCGACCGGCAGGCATCCCTCGATCGCTTCGATGAGATTGCTCACTTCTTCGGCTTCATGCACCACAGCTTTGATTTTCATCTGCGGCCATCCATTGAGCGCGCGCCTACAAGGCGCGCGCGACCTCTTCGACCTCGAAGCACTCGATGACGTCGCCCTTCTCGATATTGTCGTAATTCTCGAACGCCATGCCGCATTCGAAGCCCTCGCGCACCTCGCGGACCTCGTCCTTGAAGCGCTTCAGGGTCTTGAGCGTGCCTTCGTGGACGACGACGTTGTCGCGTAAGAGCCGCACCTTGCCGCCGCGCTTGACGAGGCCTTCCGTCACCATGCAGCCGGCGACCTTGCCGACCTTCGAGATGTTGAATACCTCGCGGATCTCGGCATTGCCGAGGAAGCGCTCGCGCCGGGTCGGCGACAAGAGGCCGGTCAAAGCGGCTTTGATGTCGTCGATCACCTCGTAGATGATCGAGTAGTAGCGGATCTCGACGCCGTCGCGCCGCGCCATGTCGCGCGCTTGCGGATTGGCGCGGACGTTGAAGCCGACGATCACCGCATGCGAGGCCTTGGCGAGAATGATGTCGCTCTCGTTGATGCCGCCGACCGCGGCATGGAGCACGCGCACCGACACCTCGTCGGTGCCGAGCTTTTCGAGCGAGCCGGTGATCGCTTCGAGCGAGCCCTGCACGTCGGATTTGACCACGACCGCGAGCTCTTTGGCGGCGCCCGCCGCCGCCGCCGCGAACATCTGCTCCAACGTGCCGCGCGCGCCCGCGGCTGCCTGCTGCTCGCGGCGCAACCGTTGGCGATAGGCGGCGATATCGCGCGCCTGGCTTTCGTCGGAAGCAACGGTGAAATCGTCGCCGGCCATCGGCGTGCCGGAGAGGCCCAGCACCTCGACCGGCATCGCCGGCCCGGCCTCCGTGACGTTCATGCCGCGATCATCGATGAGCGCGCGCACGCGGCCCCATTCGCTGCCGGCAACGAAGATGTCGCCGACCTTCAAGGTGCCGCGCTTGATGAGGACGGTCGCGACCGGACCGCGACCGCGCTCCAATTGCGCCTCGATGACGCTGCCTTCGGCCGGGCGATTGGGATTGGCCTTGAGATCGAGAATTTCCGCCTGCAGCA
>DATGLO010000545.1:0-2896 GCA_035294105.1 Allostellaceae bacterium | reverse complement strand
GACGGCGACTTCAAAGCGACCCGGAAGGCGTGCTTGGCGGAGATGAAGAAACGTGTCGCTGACCCCACCAACGTCATTGCGAGCGAAGCGAAGCAATCCAGCTCGTGACGCCTGGATTGCTTCGTCGGGCTACGCCCTCCTCGCAATGACGGCCGCGGTTTAAGGCCACGCCACCTCGGGCGGCAGCGACATCAGGATCGCTTCGACATTGCCGTCGGTTTTGAGGCCGAAGAGCGTGCCGCGGTCGTAGATCAGGTTGAATTCGACATAGCGGCCGCGGCGCATGAGCTGATAGCGGCGCTGCTCGTCGCTCCAGCTCTCGCGGAAATGACGGCGCACGAGCTGCGGATAGATCGCGAGAAAGGCTTCGCCGACATCCTTGGTAAAGGCGAAATCCTTCGCCCAATCGGTCTCGAGATAATCGTAAAAGATGCCGCCGACGCCGCGCGGCTCGTTGCGGTGCTTGATGAAAAAATATTCGTCGCACCATTTCTTGAAGCGCGCGTAGTAATCCGCGCCGTGCTTGTCGCAAGCGGCTCGGAGCGCGGCGTGGAAATCGCGCGTGTCGGCGTCCTGCGGATAGATCGGCGTCAGGTCGGAGCCGCCGCCGAACCAGCTTTTCGTCGTGACGATGTGGCGTGTGTTCATATGGACGGCGGGCACATGCGGCGAGCGCGGATGGATGACGAGCGAGATGCCGCTCGCCCAGAAGCGCGGATCCGTTTCGGCGCCGGGGATCTGCTTCCTGAACTCGGGGCTGAACTCGCCGTGGACGGTCGAGACGTTGACGCCGGCTTTCTCGAAGACGCGGCCTTTCAGCAACGCCATCGTGCCGCCGCCGCCGCCGTCGCGGCGCCATGCCTTGCGCGTGAAGCGCTGCTTTTCGCCGCTCGCATCGAACTCGTCCTCGATCCCCTCGAGCGCCGCACAGATGCGCACCTGCAGCGCCTCGAACCAGCGCCGCGCTTCGTCCTTTTGCTCCTCGCCGCTCACGATCCTTCCTCCGGCAACAGTCCGGTTTGCCGCAGCGCCTCGCCCAATACCAGAGCCGCGGTCAGCGCGACATTGATCGAGCGCAGCCCCTTGCGCATCGGCACCTTGACGCGCGCGGCGGCGGCGCGATGCACCTCCGGCGGCACGCCGGCGCTTTCGCGGCCGAAGAGCAGCGTGTCGTCCGCGGCGAAGGCGAAGCGCTGATAGGGTGCCGTGCCCTGCGTCGTCAGAAGCACGAGTCGGCCGCGCGGCGCGTCGCGAAACGTCTCCCACGAGCGATGCCGCGTCAGCGCGACCGCGCCGAGATAGTCCATCCCGGCGCGTTTCAGATGGCGATCGTCCCATAGGAAGCCGAACGGCTCGATGAGATCGACCGCGACTCCAAGACAGGCGCAGAGGCGCAAAATCGCGCCGGTGTTTTGCGGAATGTCGGGCTGATAAAGCGCTAGCCGCATCGGCGGCTTTTCCTCAATTTGTGCGGCAGGATGTCGCATAGAAGCTTCCGTTCAACAGTATAGCTTCCGGGCCGGGTCGCAGTCTCTGCGATAGGGTGAGATCGGTGTCCGCCGCAACGGCGAAACACCGGAAGACGAAGGGGAATTCATGGCGGATACTGCGCAACCCGGTTCGATGGCAGCGCATGATCACGGGGGCGGGACGCGGCGCGATTTTCTCTCGATCGCGGCGAGCGCCGTCGCCGGCGTCGGCGCCGCTTGCGCGGTCTGGCCGCTGATCTCGAGCATGAATCCGGCGCGCGACACGCTGTCGGCGGGCGCGCCTGTCGATATCGATATCTCGAAGGTGCAGCCGGGCCAGCAGATCATCGTGCTGTGGCGCAGCCGGCCGATCTACGTCGTCAATCGCACGCCGGCGATGCAGGATATCGTCAAGGCCGACAAGGACGCGGGCTCGCTGCGCGATCCCCAATCCGACATCAATCAGCAGCCGCCTTACGCGAAGAACGTCTACCGCTCGGTAAAGCCCCAATATCTCATTCTCGTCGGCATCTGCACGCATCTCGGCTGCTTGCCCGAATTCCAGCCGCAACCCGGCAGCGTGAGCCCCGACTGGCAGGGCGGCTATTTCTGCCCGTGCCACGGCTCGCGCTACGACCTCTCGGGCCGCGTCTTCCAAGGCGTGCCGGCACCCTACAATCTGCCGGTGCCGCCTTATCATTTCCTCAGCGACACCACGGTTCGCATCGGCGAGAACCCCTCCGATTCGACGTGGGACTTCAATTCGATCGAGCAGATTTAAAGGACGCGCTGACATGGCCGCGCCGCAAACGCAAAGCAAGCTCGTGCGCTGGATCGACCACCGGCTGCCGATCTTCACCTTCCTCAATCACGAGCTCAACGAATATCCGACGCCGAAGAACCTGAACTACTGGTGGAACTTCGGCTCGCTCGCCGGGATCATGCTGACGATCATGATCCTCACCGGGATCTTCCTGGCGATGGAGTACACGCCGAACGTCAACCTCGCCTTCGATTCCGTCGAGCGCATCATGCGCGACGTGAATTACGGCTGGCTGATCCGCTACATCCATATGAACGGCGCGTCGTTCTTCTTCATCGTCGTCTACATCCATATTTTCCGCGGCATGTATTACGGCTCCTACAAGGCGCAGCGCGAGCTGTTGTGGATGATCGGCGTGGTCATCCTGCTGCTGATGATGGCGACCGCCTTCATGGGCTACGTGCTGCCCTGGGGCCAGATGTCCTACTGGGGAGCGACGGTCATCACGAACCTGTTCTCGGCGATCCCGGTCGTCGGGCCCGGGATCGTCACCTGGCTGTGGGGCGGGTTCTCGGTCGACAACCCGACGCTGAACCGCTTCTTCAGCCTGCACTACCTGCTGCCGTTCGTGCTGACCGGCGTGATCTTCCTCCACATCGTGGCA
>DATGLO010000544.1:0-2205 GCA_035294105.1 Allostellaceae bacterium | reverse complement strand
GAAGCCCAAGGGCGCTTGACGCATCCGATGCGCTGGGATGCCGCGAGCGACAAGTATGTTGCGGTCGGCTGGGACGAGGCGTTCCGGGAAATCGGCGCCGAGCTGAAGCGGATAGAGCCCAAAGAAGCGGTGTTCTATTCCTCGGGCCGCGCCTCGCTCGAAGCTTTCTATATGTACGCGCTCTTCGCGCGCCTCTACGGCACCAACAACCTGCCCGACAGCTCGAATATGTGCCATGAGAGCACGTCGGTGGCGCTGCCCGAAAGCATCGGCGTTCCCGTCGGCACGATTACGCTCGACGATTTCGCCGCGACCGACTGCATCATGATCTTCGGCCACAACAGCGGCGTGAGCAGCCCGCGCATGCTCCATGAACTGCAGCCTTGCGCCAAGCGCGGCGTGCCGATCATCGTCTTCAACCCGCTGCGCGAGCGTGGCTTCGAGCGCTTTATCAATCCGCAAAACCCGGCGGAAATGCTGACCGGGCAATCGACGCCGATCAGCTCGCAATATCACCAGGTCAAGACGGGCGGCGACACGGCCGCGCTCTTCGGCATCTGCAAAGCGTTGATCGCCGCGGACGATGCGGCGCAACAGAACGGCGGCGCGCGTGTACTCGACGCGGATTTCATCGCCCGGCATACCCACGGCTTCGAGGAATTCGCCGCTGCCGTGCGCGCGAAGAGTTGGCCAGATCTCGAACGCCGGTCTGGCCTCACCCGCAATGCGATGGAAGCCGCCGCCGCCGTTTATCGCCACGCCAACGCGGCGATGGGCGTCTACGGCATGGGCCTCACCCAGCACAAGCATGGCGTCGAGTCGGCCCAGATGATCGCCAACCTGCTGCTGTTGCGCGGCAACATCGGCAAGCCAGGCGCAGGCATCTTGCCGGTGCGCGGCCATTCGAACGTCCAGGGCCAGCGCACGGTCGGGATCACCGAAAAGCCGGAGTTGGTGCCGGTCGAAAAGCTGGAGGCGCAATTCGGTTTCACCGTTCCCAAGGAAAAAGGCCTCAGCACCGTCGAAGCCTGCGAAGGCATCATTGGCGGCTCGGTCGAAGCGATGGTGCAGCTCGGCGGCAATCTCGTCCGCTCGGTCCCCGATCACAATGCCGTGCTGCCCGCTTGGCGCAAGCTGCGGCTGACGGTGCAAATCGCGACCAAGCTGAACAAAAGCTGCGTCGTCCATGGCGCGGTCTCTTACATCCTGCCGTGCCTCGGACGTATCGAAATCGACCGGCAGGCGAGCGGGCCTCAGGCCGTCGCGATGGAAGACAGCACCGGCTGCATGCATGGCTCGCGCGGCGTCGCGGCGCCGGCGAGCGAGCATCTGCGCTCGGAACCGGCGATCATCGCCGGCATCGCAAAAGCGACGCTGACACCGAACCCGAAGATCGATTGGGATGGCTGGGTTGCGGATTCTTCCACGATTCAACGCGCGCATGTGGCAGCCCGGCGGCTTCCACCGGCCGCTCGGCGCCAAGCAGCGCGAGTGGAAAACCAAGACAGGCAAAGCGAATTTCATCGCGCCGTCCAGCCTTGCGACGGATATCGACACGCTCGAGGACCAGCGCGATATCCTGCAGCTCATCACCTTGCGCAGCCAGGACCAATTCAACACCACGGTCTATAACTATCGCGACCGGTTCCGCGGCGTCGAAGGCACGCGTATGGTCCTATTCATGCACCGCAACGACATGGACCGGTTGGAATTGAAGCCCGAGGAGATGGTGAGCCTCGTTACCGCCGCGGGCGACGACGCCCATCGCCAGGTCGACGGCTTTATCGTGCGGTCCTACGACATTCCCGAAGGCTGCATCGCCGGCTACTACCCCGAATGCAATCCGCTGGTGCCGCTCTGGCACCACGAAGAGAAGGCCAAGGTGGCGGCATCGAAGTCCGTGCCGGTGCGGATCGTCAAAACGGGCCTCGGGCCTGCCCCGTACAATCGATGATCCCTCCGGCCTCGCTTCGTCTCTCGCAGCAGCAGTTTCGCGCCGGCCTTTGCAGCGCCGGGAGACGGTCGATTGCCGAAGAAGTGCCGGTGGCCTTCACCTATCGCGGCTGCAGCTATGCCGTCATGATGGCGACGCCGCTCGACCTCGAAGATTTCGCCGTGGGCTTCAGCCTCACCGAGGGTCTCGCGACAAATCGCGACGAGATCGAAGCGGTGACGGTTCGGCCCCGCGACGAGGGGCTCGTGCTC
>DATGLO010000543.1:0-2502 GCA_035294105.1 Allostellaceae bacterium | reverse complement strand
GCGCGCGAAAGCCAAAAAGGCACCCGCGCAAAAGCCGGTCGGCGAGCTGACCGCGACCGAGGCCAAAGCCGAGCTGAAAACCCTCGCCGCCGAGATCGCGCATCATGACGAGCTTTATCACCAGAAAGACGCGCCGGAGATTTCCGACGCCGAATACGACGCGCTGCGAGCGCGCAACAAGGCGATCGAGGCGCGCTTTCCCGATCTCGTCCGCGCCGACAGCCCGTCGCGGCGCGTCGGCGCGGCACCCGCGACCGGCTTCGCCAAGGTGCGCCATCCGCATGCGATGCTGTCGCTCGACAACGCGTTCAGCGACGAGGATGTGCGCGATTTCTTCAAAAGCATCCGCAATTTCTTCCGCGCCCCCGCCGATATCGCCCGCGTCGAGGAAGATAGGATCGCGGTGATGGCCGAGCCGAAGATCGACGGGCTTTCCTGCTCGATCCGCTATGAGAATGGCGCTCTCGTCCTAGCGGCGACGCGCGGCGACGGCGTCACCGGCGAGGACGTCACCGCCAATGTGAAGACGCTCGGCAATGTGCCGAAACAGCTTCAAGGCCGCGGCTGGCCCGCGGTCATCGAGGTCCGCGGCGAGATTTATATGGACCGCGCCGGCTTCTTCGCGCTTAACGCCGAGCGCGAGAAGGAAGGCGAGCCGGTCTTCGCCAATCCGCGCAACGCCGCCGCCGGGAGTCTTCGCCAGCTCGATCCATCGATCACGGCACAGCGGCCGCTGGCCTTCTTCGCCTATGCCTGGGGCGAGCAGAGCGAGGCCTTCGCCAAGAGCCATTCCGAGGCGCTCAAGGCTTTCGCGGCCTGGGGCTTCACCGTCAATCCGCTGTCGAAGCTCTGCCACGGCGTCGACGAGCTTTTGGCGTTCCACCGCTCGATCGGCGAGAAACGCGCCGGCCTGCCTTACGACATCGACGGCGTCGTCTATAAGGTCAACGATCTCGACCTCGAGGACCGGCTCGGCTTCGTCTCGCGCGCGCCGCGCTGGGCGATCGCCCATAAATTCCCGGCGCAGCAAGCGCAAACCGTCCTCAAGAAGATCGGCATCCAGGTGGGGCGGCGCGGCACGCTGACCCCGGTCGCTGAGCTCGAGCCGATCACCGTCGGCGGCGTCGTCGTCAGCCGCGCCACCTTGCACAATGAGGACGAGATCAAGCGCAAGGATATCCGCGAGGGTGACACGGTGATCATCCAGCGCGCCGGCGACGTGATCCCGCAAGTCGTCGGCGTGGTCGAGGCGCGGCGGCCGAAGGACTCGAAACCGTTCCGATTCCCCCATACCTGTCCCGAATGCGGCAGCAAGGCCGTGCGCGAGGAAGGCGAAGCGGCGTGGCGCTGCAGCGGCGGGCTTATCTGCCCGGCCCAGGCGGTCGAGCGGCTGAAGCATTTTGTTTCGCGCAACGCGTTCGACATCGAAGGCCTCGGCGAGAAACACATTGTCGATTTCTGGAATGACGGGCTGGTCAAGGGCCCGGCCGATATCTTCCGCCTCGACGAAGCGAGGATCGCCGCGCGCGAGGGCTGGGGCGAGGTCAGCGCGCGCAAGCTCATCGCCGCGATCGATGCCCGCCGCGACATCCCGCTCGACCGCTTCATCAATGCCCTCGGCATCCCCCAAGTCGGCGAAGCGACGGCGAAGCTCTTGGCGCGGCATTACAAGTCGCTCGCGCGCTGGCGCAAGGCGATGGAAGACGCCGCCGATCCCGAAAACGATGCGTGGAAAGAGCTCAACGACATTCACGGCATCGGCGAGGATATGGCAGCGGATATCGTCGGCTTTTTCGCCGAAAAGCATAATCGCGCCATCCTCGACGAGCTGCACAGGGAATTGAGGGTCGAGGATTACGCGGTCGCTGCGCCCATCGGCAATTCGCCCATCGCGGGGAAAACCATCGTCTTCACCGGCACCTTGACCGAGATGTCGCGCTCCGAAGCCAAGGCGCGCGCAGAGGCGCTCGGTGCCCACGTCGGCGGCTCGGTCTCGAGCAAGACCGATTATCTGGTCGTTGGCGCCGATGCCGGCTCGAAAGCGCGCAAAGCGGCCGAGTTGGGCGTCAAAACCCTGAGCGAGGAAGACTGGCTGAAGCTGGCGCGCGGCTAAGAAAGCCGGTATCGCTATGTGCTGTTTGCCCAACCGCGAGCGGTTCGCAATCCTCACCGATCCACAATCGCTTGCCAGCACGAGCACTTACACGGTATCAGTGTCGCATTAAAGAATCTTACGGGAGGACCACCATGGGCCAATTGCAGTTGAATATTCCGCGACGCACGATCCTCAAAGCCGGTGTCGCGGCCGGCGCCTTGCAGGTCGCTGCGCCCTTCATCGTCAAGGCGCAGGGCGAGCAGCCGGTCAAGATCGGCGTCGATAACCCGCTGACCGGCATCTACACCGCGCTCGGCAAGAACGAGAATTTCGGCATGCAACTCGCTGCCGACCAGATCAACGCCAAAGGCGGCATCTTGGGGCGCAAGGTCGAGCTGGTGATCGAA
>DATGLO010000542.1:0-9107 GCA_035294105.1 Allostellaceae bacterium | reverse complement strand
GCAGCACCTCGCCGGGCGGGTTCTGCAGGTCGTCGTCCATGGTGATGATATGCGCGCCGCTGGCCTCGCGCAGCCCTGCCATCACCGCGTTGTGCTCGCCGAAATTGCGCGCCAGATCGACGACCGTGATCGGAACTTTGGCGCGCTTCTGCAGCCTCTGGCATTCGAGGAGGCTCGAATCCGGGCTGCAATCGTTGACCAGCACGATCTCGTGCCCGCCCGGCACATCGAGCTCTTCCAAAGCCTCGACGAGCTCGCCGACGCTGTGCGCGCCGTTATAGACCGGGATGACAATGCTTAAGGCATAGCTCATGGCTTTACCGCGACGGCGAGAATTGAGCCGCCGAAGGGTAAACGCAAGCCGAGACGAGAAAGTCCGCGCTCAAGCCGTAAAATTCCGCCGAATAGCCGCTCGATCGGCGCGGGCAGCAACTCCACGTCGCTCTTGGCGCGGCGATGGCTGAGGCGCTGCGCCAGCATCAGCGGGAAGAGCAGGCTGTTCCAATATCCGATGCGGATGTGCGTAAAGCCTGCCGCGGCGAGCAGCCTGCGTGTCTCGCGCGCGCCAAAACGCCGCACGTTGTCGACCGCGCGATCGTGACCCGAGAACAGCCAGCGGTAAGCCGGGAGGTTGAGGATCAAGAGGCCGCCGCTTTTGAGGCAGGGCGCGAGAGCGGCCAGCGCCGCGCCCGGCTCGACGCCGCGATGGCAAAGCACATCCGCGCTGAAAATCGCATGGCAGGATCGCGGCGCGAAGGGCGGCGCCAGGACCGAACCGGCGGCAACCGCGGCGCCGCTTTTGGCGCGGGCGGTGGCAGCGGCCATCGCGTCGATCTCCAAGCCGATGCAACAGGCCTGCGGCGCCGCCTGCTTCAAGCGCGTCAGCAGCCCGCCGGTGCCGCTGCCGGCATCGAGCAACACCGCGCCCGCGATTTCTGGCCGGGTTTCCTGCCAGGCACGGATCAGATTGTCGTGGAGACCGCGAAACCACCACCCGCGCTCTTCGACTTCGGCAAGCCGCTCATATTCGCGGCGCTCCATGACGGCTCCGGCGCGGAGGGCTAGTTGGCGCCGGCGAGCATGCCGGGGCGGCGTTCGCCGGCGACGATGGCGCGGCGATCGAGCACCAGCGACAAGAGCGTGCCCATGCGCTCGACGCGGTAGATCTCGGTGCCGGGCAGCGATTTGTCGCAATCGTCCTTGGTGAAGGCGATGAAGAAATCGGCGTTCACGTGATCTTGCGTGTAGATGAAATTGGGTGGGAAGTAATACGCCGCCGAGCCGGGCGGCCCGCAGACCGCGACGGTGAAATCGTGGTCCATGAAATCGGCGCCGTATTCCGCCTTGAGATAAGCCGTTAGCCCATGGACGGCGTCGTGATAGGAATTCGCCCAGTAATCGAGCTTGAAGAGGCCTTGCGCGCCTTTGGTGCCGCCGATGAAGGCATTGTAATAGACGTATTCGTCGGGATGGAGCCGCGCCATGATGCCGATTTGCAGCATGCCATAGCAGCACAGCGCGGCAAGAACGCCGCGGCGCCAGTTCGGCGCGGTCAGCTTGTGCCAGGCGCGGTCGGCGACGAGCGCCGCGATGGCGGCGATCGGCGGCAGCACGAAGATGAAATGGCGCATGCCGTCGAACAAAACCGCCTTGATCGCGATCGCGTAGATGACTGGGAACAGGATCGCGAAGCCGATCATGAAGCGCATCAGGATTTTGTCGCGACCGATCGCGCCGGCATCGCGCCAGAGCAGCCACAGCGCGACGAAGGGCGAAGCGAGGACGAGCAGCAGAATGAGCTCGGGCAGCGCCAGCAGGATGTGCACCGGCAGGTAGGTCCACGGCAGGTTGGTCGCCGGTACATACTGGCCTTCGAACAAGGTGCGGAACGGGAAATCCTGATGCGAGAATGTCGCCAGCGCCGAAAGCGGGTTTGCGATCGGACTGTGCTGCGCCCACGGCCAGAAGATCAGCATCACGGGATAGGCGATGGCGGTGACGGGTATCAGCACACGCAAGCCGCACCGTAAACCTTCGTCAAAGAACACGGCTGGTCGCCGCGTCTCGAGCGTGCGCCACAGCACGAAAAGGCCGAGCGCCAGACCGACATAACAGAGCAGCAGCAGGCCGCCGACGCGCACGCCGAGGGTCAGGCCGCAAGCGAGGCCGAGCTTCGCCACCAGCGACCAGCGCGGCCGCGGCAACGCGGGAATCATCGCGACGAGATAATAAAGCGCCCAGACGGTGCCCGCCGCGAAGGGGATATCCTTCGGGTTGTTGAACATCTGGCCGTAATAGTTCGGCGTCATCGCGAGAAAGAGCGCCGCGAGGAAACCGGCACGCGGCCCGCCGAGCACGCGGCCGAGCTTCCAGGTGCCGATCAGTCCGACAACGCCGACGAGGGCATTGAGCAGATGCCGCGTCTCATACGTGCCGAAAGGCGAGATGGTGTTGATCGCCGCGGCAATCGCATCGAAGACCGCGCCGTAATTATAAAAATCCATCCAATGGAAGGAGCGCAGGTCGGTGAAGCCGGAGAGGTAGTAATTGAGGACGAAGACGCCGTACCACATGTGGCCGTCTTCGTCCCAGGTGACGCCGTAGTCTTGGAAGGTGAGGAGCGCGAGGACGGCGACGACGCCGAAAAGCAGGCAGGCCAGCCCGTCCCAGGACGGAAGCCGCCAGCGCGCCATATCGATCTCGGCACTGGCCGCGCTCGGCGGCAGTTCCGTCGTGCTCATATCG
Organism: Allostellaceae bacterium; assembly: GCA_035294105.1. Classification (GTDB taxonomy): domain Bacteria; phylum Pseudomonadota; class Alphaproteobacteria; order ATCC43930; family CGMCC-115725; genus CAIKMD01. Next base: position 6,362 of record DATGLO010000542.1, on the reverse strand, counting down.
AACCCGTTCTCCACGCGCGCGAACTCGGGCGCTTCTTGGCCGCGCTTTTAAGCCTGAAAAGCTTAGAGCCCGGCTTCCTTCATCATTGCGCCGACAACGCGATCTGCCGCGAAAAATTCCGCCGCCATGCGGCGTGCCGCCTTGGCGTGCCGCGGATAATCGGCATTGACGGCGGCGATCGCGGCGAGGGCGCCGGCCTTGTCGGCGTATTGAAACAGGCCTTCGCCCACCGGATAGAACCGGCTGAACTCGGTTGCCATAGTGACGACCGGCCGGCCCGAGGCAAGATAGCAAACGCTGCGGTCGCTGAACCAGCCGCTTTTCGGCCGCACGTAGATGTCCTTCGCCACGGTGAACTCGCCGCGCGAGCCGCGGATGAAATCGCCGTAGGCATCGATCGTCGCCGAGACCGGCCGCGGGTCGGTCAGCCGCCAACCGGCAGCGGTCACCTGCGCTTCGATCTCGGGCGTCGGCGGCAGCATCGCCATCGTAAAACGCGCGCCGGCGTCCTTCGGCACGTCAAGCATGCGCAGGAAATTCACATGCTTTGACCACACATAGCGCTGGCCTTCGAATTCGATGTCCTTGCCCTTGTTCTCCCAGGTGGCGATGGTCGTGAAGGCCTCGGGCGCGCCCGGCGCTTCGGGCCAGAGGCTCAGCTCGACCGGCGGCCGCGTCGGCCGCCACGGCACGCCGCAGAGCGGCACGATCCAGCCCGGCCCGCCGACATTCTCGCCGTAGGTGAAGAAATGCGTATGCGCGTCGAGATAGGCCCGCGCCGCGGGATCGGCCTTGGCGTATTTGATCTGCTCATAAACCGGATCGGTGTCGACCATGATCCGTACGGGGCACGCCATATGCTCGTCGCGCAGCTTGGTCGCGCCGCAAAGATTGATCAGCGCGTCGGCGCCCTTCAGCACCTCGAACACCCGCTCGCGGCTGAGGCCGTGATAGACGTCGTTGATCGCGTCCCAATAGGCCCAGCGGCCGGCGAAGCCGAAGCGCTCGATCGAGCGTTTGAGGAACGCGACGTTGTAGGCGCAATCCATGACGACGCTGTTGATGCGGGGATCGTAAGGATTGGCGCCGTGATTCTCGATATACCACGTCTCATAGCCGAGCCGTTCGAGACCGACGAGATATTGCAGCGCCTGCCAGGCGATGCCGGCCAGCGGCATCTGGGCGACGAAATGCAAAACGACGACGCGGCGCTTGGCCATGGGATCAGCCGGACGCGTCGGGGTATTCGATGGCGAGGACCTCGATCGTCTCGACGCCGCCGGGCGTTGCCAGCTCGATCGTATCGCCTTCGCGCGCTTTCAAGAGCGCGCGCGCGATCGGCGCGACCCAACTAACGCGTTTCGCATCCGCGGTTGCTTCGTCGACGCCGACGATGGTGATCGTGTTCTCCGCGCCCGCCTCGTTCGCGTAAGTGACGGTCGCGCCGAAAAACACCTGGTCGCGCCGCGTCTGCCGCGCCGGATCGACGACCTCGGCGATCTCGAGGCGCTTCGTTAGATAGCGGATGCGGCGATCGATCTCCCTGAGGCGCTGCTTGCCGTAGATGTAATCCCCGTTCTCGGACCGGTCGCCATTGCCCGCCGCCCAGGAGACCACTTCGACGACTTTCGGCCGCTCCTCGCGCACGAGCTTTTTGAGCTCTTCCTGCATCGCGGCAAAACCTTGCGGCGTCATGTAATTCTTCGCGCCCGACGGCAGCGGCGCGCCGCCTTCCGGCGCGTCGTCGTCGCCGCCGTCGTCGGTCTCTTTGGCGAATGCCTTGCTCATCGATGTCAGCTTATCGACTGGTCGCGCGATCGTCGAGAAAGGCATAAACATCGCCGGCGCGTTCGTCGCCCGGCAGGCGCTTCAGCTCGGCGCTCATCTCGGCCGCGCCGAGCCAGCGCGGGATCGCCAAGGCCATGGTCTCGCCAGGCGAGCGGTTGAAGCGATAGACGCCGAGGCGATTGAGCCGGGCGATGGCGATCAGGGCGGGATCGAGCGCGGCCGGAAGATATTCGAGCGACAACGCCGGCAGCGGCCGCGACAGGCCTTCCAGCACCGCATGCTCATAGCCTTCGACGTCGATCTTGCAGAATTGGGGCGCGCCATGCGCCGCGATCAGCGCGTCGAGCGTGGTCACGTCGACGTCGATCCGCTCACGCCATTTGACGCGACGAAAGCCGCGGCTCCCGCCGGCCTCGCGCATGTAGTCGGGAGACAGGGTCGCGACCGTCGGATGCGCCGGATCGATCGCGAGCGAGGCGCGGCCGGGCGCGGCGCCGAGTGCGGCGGCGACCAACGTCACGCGCGGATGGTCGCCGAAGCGCCGCCGCAGCCCGGCGACGAATCGCGGTTGCGGCTCGACCGCGACGACCCGCGCGCCGAGGCCGAGGAAATGCGCGGTGCGATCGCCGAGGTGAGCGCCGATATCGAAGCACAGATCGCCCGGGCGGACGAATTGGCGATAGAAGGCGCGCGCGCGGTGAAGCTTCAGCGGATTGCCGCGATAGATCACCGTCGATCGCGCGATGCCGTAGCCGTGCCGCAAGGCCGACAAGAAGGACGCCGCCATGCCCGCGAGTCTAGCGGCGCGCGAGTCGGCCGTCAGCGCCGCGCGTTGCTGATGGCGCGTTATTAATAGAGCTTCGCGAATTCGAGGAAGGCGTAGATACCGGCAAAGGCGAACGCGGCGACGCTGAGGGCGAGAAAAAAGCCGGTCAACGCAAAGCCGCCGACAACGCGCAGCAACGTCGTTTGCCACCCTCGCCGCCGCGCGGCGGCGGGTGCCGGCGCGCTCCGCTCGGGAACGACATCGAGGGCTGAACGTATGTCGATCGAGTTCATCGGTTGCTCGTCAATGCCGATACTCGATTTTGGCGCCGCAAGCGGCGGGATTGTGTCGGCGGCTTGGAATTCTTGCGCCTGACGGCGAATTCACGGGTAAGAGCCGCGGACTGAACCAAATTTCAGGTCGAGGGTTTCGTCTCTGCCATGAAGGGGTGTTCTGCGACAGCGCGGCGGCGATGGGTACCGACCTGATCGGCTGGGCGGCCGCCGTCATCCTGGTCGCGACCATCGGCCGGCAGGTCTATACGCAATGGCGCGATGGCACGACCGAGGGCGTTTCGCGATGGCTTTTCGTCGGCCAGGTATCGGCGTCGATCGGTTTTGTCGTCTATAGCTGGCTGCTCCGCGATTGGGTGTTCGTCGCCACCAATGCGGTTATGCTGGTCACCGCCCTGATCGGCCAGGCTATCTATCTGCACAACCGGCATAAATCGCCGGATAGAGCGAAAAACCCATATTCTGCGCGGGGTTGAACGCCTCTAACCCGCATGCTAGGCCAGGGCGATGATGGACCGGCTATTCGCTTGGATGAAGGAGGCGGAAGGCAACATTGCGCGCGGCGGCGACGAGTTGCAGCTCGCGGTCGCGGCCTTGCTGCTCGAAGCGGCCGTCGCGGTCGATGGGCGCTTCGACCCGCAAGAGCGCGAGGTCGTGCGCCGGGTTCTGCAGCGCGCCTTCTCGCTCTCGACCGAGGACGCCCAAGCGCTGGTGGCGGCTGCCGAGCGGCGCGTCGAGGTCTCGGCGCAGCTTTTCGGCTTTACCTCGACGATCAACGAGCGCGTGAGCCGCGAACGCAAGATCGAGATCATCGAGATGCTGTGGGAAGTGGCTTATGCCGATCGCGTTCTCGATCCGCTCGAAGATACGCTGCTGCGGCGGATCGCCGGCCTGATCGATGTCTCCGATCATGAGCGCGGCGAGGCCAAGCGCCGCGTGCTGCAACGGCTGGGACTGCAGCCCGCGCAATGACTATCGCTTCCTGGGAAATCGCTACTGAGAGTGATGCGCCATGACTTATGTCGTCAACGAAGCCTGCATCAAATGCAAATACATGGATTGCGTCGAAGTCTGTCCGGTGGACTGCTTCTACGAGGGCGAGAACATGCTCGTCATCCATCCGGACGAATGCATCGACTGCGGCGTTTGCGAGCCGGAGTGCCCCGCCGAGGCCATCGTGCCCGATAGCGAGCCTGCGGCCGAGAAATGGGTCGAGATCAACCGCCAATACGCCCAGAGCTGGCCGAACATCACCCGCAAGGGTCCGCCGCCCGCCGATGCCGACCAGTGGAAGAATGTTCCCGATAAGTTCGAGAAGTATTTCGACCCCAACCCCCCCAAGCGCTAGAAAAAACTCAATAAGTATTGGGGTTTGCGGGCGCCGCATGGCTCCTGGGCTGGCTTTTCCCTGAGTTTTGTGGTAATTGTCATATTCGGTACGCAATCGCGTGCCGATCCCGGTGACATGGGTCCGGGCAGCTGAGCCGATGGGGGCGGGCAAACACTCGCTTGATCGGAATGGCAGTTTGTGCGCTCGGCGCGCTGACCCAATGGACCCCCGGCGGAGGGTGAGATGGCTACGGCAGTGAAAGAGAAGGAAACCAAGAAGCATTCCGACAAGGATGCCGAGAAGCTGGGTTTCGGCGCAGGCGATCTGGTGGTCTATCCGACGCATGGCGTCGGCAAGATCCTTGCCGTGGAGAACCAGGAAATCGCCGGCCACACGCTCAACGTCTTCGTCGTCCATTTCGACAAGGACCGGATGACCTTGCGCGTCCCGGTCGCCAAGGCGAAGAATTCCGGCCTGCGCCGGCTTTCGACCCGCAAAGAGATGGATGCGGCGCTGACGCGGCTCAAAGGGCGCTCGCGCGCCAAGCGTACGATGTGGTCGCGCCGCGCCCAGGAATACGAGGCCAAGATCAATTCGGGCGATCCCGGCTCGATCGCCGAGGTGGTCCGCGATCTCTATCGCAGCGCCAGCCAGCCCGAGCAGTCCTATAGCGAGCGCCAAATCTACCAGGCAGCGCTTGATCGGCTCGTGCGCGAATTCGCCGCCGTCGAGAAAATCGACGAAACCGCAGCGGTGAAGCGCGTCGAGCAGATGCTCAGCGCCGCCTAAGGCGTCCGCCGGGCTGCGTCGCGGCGTTGGCCGCCATCCCGCCTTGCGATTCTGAAATCTATGGTCGGCTTGTGCGCGCGCGCCGCGTCTGGGCGGTCGCTTCGATTCACGGCGAGGCGCATCGCGTCGTCGCCTTGCATGCACGCCTCGCGCCGCGGCTGAACGTCGGCGATCGGCTGGTCTATCTCGGCAATTACCTCGGCTACGGTCCCTCGGCGGCGGCGACTCTCGATGCCCTGATCCTCTTCCGCCGCCTTTTCCTCGCGCGGCGCAATGCCTTCGCCGGCGACATCGCCTTCCTGCGCGGCAGCCAGGAAGAGATGTGGCAGAAGCTTTTGGAGCTGCAATTCGCGCCGAACCCGCGCGAGGTGCTGCCCTGGATGCTCGATCACGGCATGAATGAGACGCTCGCCTCTTACGGCGTCGATGCGCGCCAAGGCCTTGCCGCGGCGCGCGATGGGGTGCTGGCCTTGACGCGCTGGACCGCGTCGCTACGCGCGGCGATCGAAGCGCGCTCGGGGCATCGCCAGTTGATGACGGCGCTGCGCCGCGCCGCGTTCACGGATGACGGCGGGCTGCTGTTCGTCCATGCCGGGGTCGATCCGAAGAAGCCGCTCGATCTGCAGGGCGACATTTTCTGGTGGAGCGAGCAGGACATCCTGCAGCTCGATGCGCCTTTCGCCGGCTACCGCCGGGTCGTGCGCGGCATCGATCGGCACCGCGCCGGCATCACCGAAGCGCGCTTCGGCGCCTCGATCGACGGTGGCAGCGGCTTCGGCGGGTCGTTGATGGCGGCGTGCTTTGCGCCCGACGGCAGCATCGTCGAAAAAATCGAAGCCTGATCTCAGATGCGATGGCTGGTCGCGATGCTGCCGATGCTGTTGGCAGCGCCCGCTGTTGCCGATCCGGCTTTTACCGATGGCGGCAGCGTCGATGCCGCGCGCGTAATCGACGGCGAGACGCTGGTCCTCGGCGACGGCCGGACCTTGCGCCTGGTCGATATCGATGTGCCGGCGCACGGCGCCGTGGCGGCCGCGGCAAAGACCGCGCTCGCGGCTCTGATCGACAGGCAGCCGCTCACACTGAAATTCGCCGGCAATCCAAAGGATCGACAGGGTCGCGTGCTGGCCGAGCTCTATGCCGGCGATCGCTGGGTGCAAGGCGACATGCTGCGCCGCGGTCTTGCACGGGTTGCCGGCACGGCGGACAACCGCACCGGTTTGGCCGAGATGCTCGCGATCGAACGCCAGGCGCGGCGTTACCATCGCGGCCTCTGGGCCGAAGCGAGCGAGGCGCCGGTCGACGCCGCGGATGCCGCGCGGCGCGCCGGCAGCTTCGCGCTCGTCACCGGCGAACCGGTCGGCGCGGTCGCCAATGGCGAAGGCGTCGTGCTCTA
>DATGLO010000541.1:0-6856 GCA_035294105.1 Allostellaceae bacterium | reverse complement strand
CGCTGCTGCCGCCGCGCTGACGGGAACCAAGGGACCTTTCTCAGATTGATTCACCTAAGACAGCACCTTTGCCGAGGCAGCGATGACCAATTCAGCGCCGGGCACGCCTCCATCCAAGCTGAAGGATCGAGATGTCCTCGTCGTCGAGGATGAGGAGCTTATCGCCTCGGTGATCGAGGAGATGTTGCGGGAGTTGGGATGCCGGCAGGTCTGGATCGCCAGCACGGCCAAGGACGCATCCAATCTGCTGGCGCAGCATCGCCCGCATATCGTCGTGCTCGACGTCAATCTGCGCGGCGATTCGGGTTTCCTGTTTGCACAGGCCCTGGCCGAGGCGGACATTCCTTTCGTGTTCGCTTCGGGCTACGGGCGGGCGGCATTGCCGGGCGAATGGGCCTCGCGGCCGCTGATCCAAAAGCCTTTCAAATTGGAGGCCCTTGCCGCGGCCCTCAGCTCGCTGCTTTAGCCGGCGATCTTAAGACGGTTAACGGTTTCCACGGCGCGCCAACCGCGGTCGCATGGACAGCCGCTCGACGCTCTGCAAAAATATCCGCGCGCATTTCCAGGGGTTGGGGGTTTTCCGTGAGCCGGATCTGGTCGGGCTTTGCGTTGACGCTTGTGCTCCTCATGGCTTTTGCCACAGCCGTGGGACTTGGACTGAGGCATCTCGGAGTCGACGACCCGGAACTCGCGCTCGTACCGGCGGTCGTCGTGCTTTGGCTGATCAATGGGGTAGGGGGCGGAATCTTCGCCGTGCTCGTTGCGACGGTGATCACGTGGTACATCTTCCTGCCGCCGCAGTGGAGCTTCCGCATCGCGGACAGCGCCGAGCTTTGGGAACTTATGATTTACGTCGCCGTCACCTGCTTCGTCTGCTACGTCATCGAAGGGCAGAAGAAGCGGATCACGGGACTGCTCGCGGACAATCTGGCGCTCAATCGCCGGCTGTTGGAACGGCAAACGGCGCGCATGCCCTCGACCGAGGGTTGATATAGAAACGGGGCCGAAAGGCCCCGTTTCGACGTCTTGAGGCTTGGCGCGGCTTAGTAGAAGTGCACGCCGGCCATGCAATAGAGCATCGGGATCGACAGCATCGTGTTGACGCGCGAGGCGAGACCCGCGGTGCGAGCGGCAACCTTGATCTCGTCGGGCGTCGCCGGGGTGATGCCGAGGTTCTTCTTCTGGTTCGGCCAGATGATGAACCAGACGTTGAACCACATGATCGTGCCCATCCACATGCCGAAGCCGATCGTCGTATTGTGCGAGCTGCCGTCGCCGATGCCGAGCTTGATCGCCGAAAGCAGGTAGCCGTTCATGTAGGCGAGGATGAGGCCAAAGATGATCGTGCCCATCGCGCCCCAGCGGAACCAGAACAGCGCCTCGGGCAGGATGTATTTCGCGACGCCGGGACGAAGCTCGGTCGGGATCTTCGGCATCGTCGGAGTCTGCGTGAAGTTGAAGTACCAAAGATGGCCGATCCACATCACGCCGCAAAGAATGTGGCACCAGCGGACAAAGAACAGCCACCAGTCGAAGCTGACGAATTCCATGGTGATCTCTCCCCTTGTGCGCTTCAGGCGATGGCGTGGATCAGTAGAACGACGACGACCGTCAGCACGAAGCCGAGGACGACCGTTTGCCCCAGAGAATCCAGCGGATTTTTCATTGTAACGTTCCCCTTTTGTCGACCAATGTTCGGACACCATCATACTCGCACGCGCCGTCGCCGACAATTCGCGATTGTGACGGGGCAGCCTGTCGGCGCCGCGTCCCAATTGTCATAATGGAAGGATGGATATTCGCTGCGTGCGCTGCGGCACGACCTTCGATTGCGATCCCCAAGGCGCGTGTTGGTGCAAGACGCCGCCTTTCCTGCCCGTGCCGGGGCCGGAAGAGACCTGCCTGTGCCCGAGTTGCCTGGCAAAAGCGCGCGAAGCGCTGCCGCGCGCCGAGGATGCATGACGGCGGCAGTGTCGCCGCTCGCCGCAACTCTCCGCCGCCACGATCGCGATCGGTATCAGCTCGCGTTGTTTGCGCCGCGGGAGCGCCGGGACGCGCTGTTCGCGCTCTATGCCTTCAATTACGAGCTGGCGCGCATTCGCGAATCCGTACGCGAGCCGATGATGGGCCTGATGCGCCTGCAATGGTGGCGCGACGCCCTCGACGAGATTTATGCCGGCGCCAAGCCGCGGCGTCACGAGGTGGTCGAGCCGCTTGCCGCGGCGGTTGCCGCTTTTCGGCCGGCGCGCGCGCATTTCACGGCCCTCCTCGATGCCCGCGCGCGCGATATGGACGAGATGCCTCCCGAGTCGCTCGGCGATCTCGAACGCTATGCCGCAGGCAGCTCGGGCAGTCTCAATCAACTCGTGCTCGATTTACTTGGCGTCGGCGATACGAACGCCCGTGCAGCGGCGCAGGCGGTCGGCATCGCCTATGCGCTGAGCGGCTTGCTGGTTGCCGCGCCTTTTCATGCGCACGCACGCCGGCTCTACCTGCCGCAAGAGCTTTTGGCGCGCGAGAATGTCGATCTCGAGCGCAGCCTGTTCGCGCTGAAGCCCTCGCGAGAACTCGCGGCGGTAGCACAAACCGTCGCTCGCCGCGCCCAAACCCGTCTCGATGAAGCGCGGCGTCATCGCGCGATCCTGCCCCGCACGGCTTTGCCGGCGTTGCTGCCCGGCGTGCTGGCGGCGCAGCGGCTGAAGCGCCTCGCGCGCGCGGGTTTCGATGTCATGGATCGCCGGCTCGCCGCCGCAGACACGCTGCAGAGTTTGCGCCTGACCTGGGCAACGCTGCGCGGCCGTTTTTAGCGCTATTCGGCAGCCAGATTCGCCGGCACGAGCCAGGCGCCGAGATCGGCCAGCGCTCGGCGCGCCATGAGCGGCTTTTTCTCGCCGCGATTGCTGCGCGTGAGAACGCCGGCCGCGAGCGGCGGGAAAAGCCCGAAATTGACGTTCATCGGCTGGAAGCTCGCGGCATCGGCGCCGCCGGTGATATGCGCGAGCAACGCGCCGAGCGCCGTTGTCGGCGGCGGCGGGATGATCGCGTCACCGGCTTGCTCGGCCGCAGCGAAGCGCCCGGCCAGCAAGCCGATCGCCGCGCTTTCGACATAGCCTTCGACGCCGGTGATCTGGCCGGCGAAGCGGATATGCGGGCGCGATTTGAGCCGCAGGCCGCTATCGAGCAGCTTCGGGCTCTTGATGAAGGTGTTGCGGTGCAGCCCGCCGAGCCGCGCGAATTCCGCGCGTTCGAGGCCGGGAATGGTGCGGAAGACGCGCAGCTGCTCGGCGTGGCGCAGCTTCGTCTGAAAGCCGACGATGTTGTAAAGCGTGCCGAGCGCGTTGTCCTGGCGCAGTTGCACCACCGCCCAGGCGCGGCGGCCGGTGGCGGGATTGGTCAGCCCGACCGGCTTCATCGGTCCCCAGCGCAAGGTGTCCGGTCCGCGCGCCGCCATCACCTCGATCGGCAAGCAGCCGTTGAAGTACGGCGTGTTCTCTTCCCAGTCGTGGAACGCAACCGCGTCGGCGGCCAGCAAAGCTGCGACGAACTGCTCGTATTGCGCCTTGTCGAAGGCGCAGTTGATGTAATCGGCCCCATCGCCTTTATCGTAGCGCGATTGCCGCCAGGTCTTCGTCTGGTCGATGCTCTCGGCATAAACGATCGGCGCGATTGCATCGAAGAAGGCGAGGGATTGCTCGCCCGTCTCGGCGGCGATGGCGGCGGCGAGATCGGGCGAGGTCAGGGGACCGGTGGCGATGATGGTCGCGCCCCAATCGGCCGGCGGCAGACCGTCGATCGCCTCGCGGCGGATCTCGATCAGCGGCTCGGCTTCGAGTGCCGATTGGATGCAGCCAGAAAATGCATCGCGATCGACCGCGAGAGCGCCGCCGGCGGGCAGGCGCGCCGCGTCGGCGGCCCGCATCACGAGGCTGTCGCAGCGCCGCATCTCCTCATGCAGCAGCCCGACGGCGTTGTTCTCCGCATCGTCCGAGCGCAGCGAGTTGGAGCAGACAAGCTCCGCCAGCTTGTCCGTGCGATGTGCGTCGGTCGAGCGCACCGGCCGCATCTCGTGCATCACGACGCGCGCGCCGGCGCGGGCCGCCTGCCACGCCGCCTCGCTGCCCGCGAGGCCGCCGCCGACGATATGGACGGGGTGCGCCGCGACCATGCGCCGCGCTTTAGGCCCGCTTGAGCTTGCGGGTCTCGCCGCTGCGCGCGAGGCAGTTGCGCAGATAGTCGCCGGTATAGCTGCCTTTGGTCGCGGCGATCTGCTCGGGCGTGCCGGCCGCGACGATGCGGCCGCCGGCATTGCCGCCTTCGGGGCCGAGATCGATGATGTAATCCGCGGTCTTGATGACTTCGAGATTGTGCTCGATCACCAGCACCGTGTTGCCCTGATCGACCAGCGCGTGCAGCACGTCGAGGAGCTTGCGCACGTCTTCGAAGTGGAGGCCGGTGGTCGGCTCGTCGAGTATATAGAGCGTGCGTCCGGTGCCGCGGCGCGAGAGCTCTTTCGCCAGCTTCACGCGCTGGGCTTCGCCGCCCGAGAGCGTCGTCGCCGCCTGGCCGATATGGATGTAGCCAAGGCCGACGCGTTCCAAGGTCACGAGCTTGTCGCGGATCGCCGGCACGGCACGGAAGAATTCGGCGCCTTCCTCGACCGTCATGTCGAGCACGTCGGCGATGCTCTTGTTCTTGAACATCACTTCGAGCGTTTCGCGGTTATAGCGCTTGCCGTTGCAGACATCGCATTGCACGAACACGTCGGGCAGGAAGTGCATCTCGATCTGCAAGACGCCGTCGCCTTCGCAGGCCTCGCAGCGGCCGCCCTTGACGTTGAACGAAAAGCGGCCCGGGCCGTAGCCGCGCGCTTTAGCCTCGGGCAGGCCGGCGAACCAGTCGCGGATCGGCGTGAAGGCGCCGGTATAGGTCGCGGGGTTGGAGCGCGGTGTACGCCCGATCGGGGATTGGTCGATGTCGATGATCTTGTCGAGATGCTCCGTGCCCTCGATGCGGTCATGCGGCCCCGGATGCTCATGCGCGTTATTGAGCTTGCGCGCGAGCGCCTTGTAGAGCGTGTCGATCACCAGCGACGACTTGCCGCCGCCCGAGACGCCCGTCACGCAAGTGAAGGTACCGAGCGGGAATTCGGCGGTGATGTTCTTCAAGTTGTTGGCGCGCGCGCCGACGATTCTGAGGCGCTGGCCAAGATGGCCTACTCGGCGCTGCGGCGGAACGTCGATGCGGCGGACACCGGTGAGATATTGCGCCGTGATGCTGTCGGGCGCCTTCATCACCTCGCCGACGGTACCGGCAGCGATGACCTTGCCCCCATGAACGCCCGCTTGCGGGCCGATATCGATAAGATAGTCGGCCGCGCGGATGGCCTCTTCGTCGTGCTCGACGACGATCACGGTGTTGCCGAGATCGCGCAGCCGCTTAAGGGTTGCGAGCAGCCGGTCATTGTCGCGCTGATGGAGGCCGATCGACGGTTCGTCGAGCACGTAAAGCACGCCCGTGAGTCCGGAGCCGATTTGCGAGGCGAGACGGATGCGCTGGCTCTCGCCGCCCGAAAGCGTGCCCGAGGCGCGCGACAAGGTCAGATATTCGAGGCCGACGTTGCGCAAGAAGCCGAGGCGCTCGTTGATCTCCTTGAGGATCCGCTGGGCGATATCGCGCTGCTTGGCCGTCAGCGCCTTCGGCAACGCACCGAACCACTCGCAGGCGTCGAGGATCGAGAAATCGCAAACCTCGCTGATGTCGAGCTTGTTGATCTTCACCGCCAGCGCTTCAGGCTTGAGGCGGCGGCCGTGACAGGTCTCGCATTCGGTCGTGTTCTGATAGCGGCCGAGCTCTTCCTTAAGCCAGGCGCTGTCGGTCTCCTTGAAGCGCCGCTCCATGTTCGGAATGACGCCTTCGAACGGCCGCGAGGTCGTATAGGCTTTCGTGCCGTCGTCGTAGCGCATCGTGATCGGCGTCTCGCCCGAACCGAAGAGCACGGTGTCGCGGACCTTTTGCGGCAGGTCCTTCCATGGCGTGTTGGTCGAGCATTTGAAATGGCGCGCGATGCTGTCGAGGGTCTGGGCGTAATATTGCGAGCTCGATCCGGCCCACGGCGCGATCACGCCTTCGCGCAAGGATTTGCGCTCGTCGGCGATCACGAGGTCGGGATCGAAAAACAGCTTGGTGCCGAGACCGTCGCAGGTCGGACAGGCGCCATGGGGGTTGTTGAACGAGAACAGGCGCGGCTCGATCTCGGGAATGGTGAAGCCCGAAACCGGACAGGCGAATTTCGCCGAAAAGATCGTGCGCTCGCCGCCATCGGCGTTCTCGGCGATGGCGATGCCGTCGGCGAGCTTCAGGGCGGTCTCGATCGAATCGGCGACGCGGTTGCCGAGGCCTTCGCGCACGACGATGCGATCGACCACGACCTCGATATCGTGCTTGATCTGCTTGTCGAGCTTCGGCCCTTCGTCGATCTCGTACATCTTGCCGTCGATCTTCACGCGCTGAAAGCCGCGCTTCTGCAAATCGGCCAGCTCCTTGCGGTATTCGCCCTTGCGTCCGCGTACGATCGGCGCCAGCAGCAGCAGCCGCGTGCCGTCCTTCATCGCCATGATGCGATCGACCATTTGCGAAACGGTCTGGCTTTCGATGGGGAGTCCGGTCGCGGGCGAATAGGGGATGCCGATACGCGCATAGAGCAGGCGCAGATAGTCGTAAATCTCGGTAACGGTGCCGACGGTCGAGCGCGGATTCTTCGACGTTGTCTTCTGCTCGATCGAGATCGCCGGCGACAGGCCCTCGATCAAATCGACATCGGGCTTCTGCATCAGCTCGAGGAACTGGCGCGCATAGG
>DATGLO010000540.1:0-3026 GCA_035294105.1 Allostellaceae bacterium | reverse complement strand
GTCGCATCCGGCTTGATGATCGAAAGGGTACGCTCCGTCGCCATGAGTCCGATCCATTTCCGTTTTGGGCTTTAGCGCGCCTGTTGCGGGCGCCGTTCGGTGGCCGGGGTATAGCGAGACCGGCCCCCAGCTTCAACCAGGGGCTAAACCGGAGGCTTCAACCGAGGCGCTTTAACCCGCCGCGCCGGTTTCGGCCTCGGCGCCGCGCTTCACCCAGCCCGATTGGGTCTGTTCCCAATAGGTCAGCGTATGGCCAGCGGCCTTGGCCTCGCGCCAGCGCTGCCGCGCCTCCGCGACGGCGGTCTCGTCGTTGCCGTCGAACATGTCGCAAATGCGGGTGAAGCTCTCGAGCGCCGCGCCTTGCACGCCATCGACGAGAACGAGCATGGTCGCACGGTTGGGATTGCCCTCGCCGGCCGTCAGGAAGATCGGCTGGCGCTCGGCATTGCCGTCGCGCGCGCTGCCATGCGGCAGGAAGCTCGCCTCGTCATAGGTCCAGAGCAGCTGGTTCAGATACTCGACGCGCTCGTTCGAGCCCGCCATCACCAGCACGCGATAGCCGTCCTTGAGGGCGCGCTCCAAGAGCCGCGGCAGCGCGCGCTCGAGCGGCGTGGTCTTCAGATGATAGAAGCCGATCTCGCTCACTTGCCTTCGTAATAATCGGCGACGAAGCGCTCCAAAAGCCGCACGCCGAAGGCGGTCGCGCCTTTCGGCACCGTCGGCGCGTCTTTCTTCGACCAGGTGGTGCCGGCGATATCGAGATGCGCCCAGGGCACGTTGTTGACGAAGCGCTGCAGGAATTGCGCCGCGGTGATCGAGCCGGCATCGCGCCCGCCGATGTTCTTCATGTCGGCGGCGTCGCTGTCGAGCATGCGGTCATAGGCATCGCCCAGCGGCATGCGCCACAGCGGCTCGCCCGCGGCTTTGCCGGCCGCGGTCAGGCGCTCGGCGAGTTGGTCGTTGTTGGAGAAGAGCCCGGCATTCTCATGACCGAGCGCGACGATGATCGCCCCGGTCAGGGTCGCGAGATTGACCATGAATTGCGGCTTGAAGCGATCCTGGCAGTACCACAGCGCGTCGCCCAAAACGAGCCGGCCTTCGGCATCGGTGTTGATCACCTCGACGGTCTGGCCCGACATCGATTTGACGATGTCGCCGGGGCGCTGCGCATTGCCATCGGGCATGTTCTCGACGCAGCCGGCGATGCCGACGACGTTGACGCGCGCCTTGCGGCCGGCGAGCGCTTTCATCAGACCGATGACGACGCCGGCGCCGCCCATATCCCACTTCATGTCTTCCATGCCGCCGGCCGCTTTGATGGAGATGCCGCCGGTATCGAAGGTGACGCCCTTGCCGATGAAAGCGAGCGGCGCCTTGTTCTTGGCACGCGGATTGCCTTTCCACTGCATGACGACGAGCCGCGGCGGCCGCTCGCTGCCTTGCGCAACGCCCAGAAGCATGTTCATGCCAAGCGTCTTCAACTGCTTCTCGTCGAGCACCTCGACCTCGACACCGAGGCTTGCAAGCTGCTTCGCGGCGGCGGCTAGGGTCTCGGGATAGATTACGTTCGCCGGCTCGGAAACGATGTCCCGGGTGAGGAAGATACCTTCGGCGATCTTGTCGAGCGGCTCGAATTCGCGCTCGGCCGCCTTGGGCGCGTCGACGAGGAATGTCAGCTCCTTCATCGAGGGCTTCTGCTCGGGCTTTTCCTTGGTGCGATATTTATCGAAGCGGTACGAGCGCAGCCGCGCGCCATAGGCGAGATCGGCAGCGGCGAGCGCCGTGTCCTTGCCCTTGAAAGCGTTGACGAAGAACGCGGCATTGGTCTCGCCGGCGGCATTGAGCGCGGCGAGAACGACGCCGCCGCGATTTTGGCGCGCGATGCGATCGCCCGCGCGCGGCTTGCCGACGCCGATCAGCATCACGCGCGCGACATCGAGGTTGGGCGGGCCGGGGATCATCAGCGTTTCGTCGGCCTTGCCGGTGAAGCGGCTGTTCTCCATCGCCCGCTTCAGCGCGCCGCCGCTCTGCTTGTCGAGATCGCCGGCATGCGGCGACATCTTGCGATCTTCCATGATCGCGACGACAACCGTGCCCGAGCGCGGCATGCGCGGGGCGGCGAAGCTGATTTTCATGGGATTTCGCCCCCGATCTCTATCTGTGCTTCTGGCCCGATAGACCCTCGTCCCTAGCGAGTCAACCGCGCGGCGGCAGGCAGAGCGCGGCCGGCGCCAGGACTTGCGACCAATGCGCATGCGCGGGCGGCGGCGCATAAGTCCACGTCGCTAACGCGTGCCATTCGGAATCTGTGCGTTTCACGAGTTCACCGTCGGCTCGGGGCAGACCAAAACCGACCGGAAATGGGGTGCAGGGCAGGAGCGCCAGTGGATAATCCTTGTTCGTGAAACCGTCCGGAATATTGTCCGCGACAGCGATATCGACATTCGGCCGACGTGGCGGCAAAAAGCGTATCACGCCTTCGATGGTCGGCGGCACGGTGCCATTGTCGCCGGGCACGATCAGCATCAGACGATCGTTGTCACCAATACGGGTCGCGGCTTCGTGCGCCGCCTGATAGGCGCGGAGGTTCGGCACTTCGAGGTCGAAGCGCAAAAGCGGCAGGAACGGGAAAGGCAGGATCAGCGCGAGCAACACGAGGAACGCCGGCAGCGCGCGCTGCCAGCGGCCGGCAATCTGCGACCAGCGCCAATCGCGCAGGAACAGCACGATGGCCGCCATCAGCAACAGGCCGAGATGGGTGTTGTAGCGAAAATAGGAATGCGCCTCGATGCCCATCAGACCTTCGAAATGCGCGACATAGGCGCCGAGAAGCGCGAGGTTGTAGACGATGGCGCTGCCCAAGAGCAGCGCGCCAAGCCGCGTGCCGAGATCGAGCTCGCGCCGGGCGAGCCGCCACAAGGCGACCGCGAGGGTCGCGTAGAGGATCGCAAAGAACACGAGCTTGCCGCCGATCGCGCGCAGGATGTTCACGAGGATCTCGGCCAGCTCGTGGATATGCCACGCGG
>DATGLO010000539.1:0-3839 GCA_035294105.1 Allostellaceae bacterium | reverse complement strand
GCCGACTGCGATCACGCAGGGGAATTTCTCGCCCGGCGCCGGCTTGTGCGGCAGGTGCAAATAGGCGGGCAAAGACTGGCCGTTGCCGAAGGGGACCTCGACGCGCTCGATCGGATGCGGCGCGTACTTGATGTAGTTGGCGTAGCACTCGTTCATCTTCTTCTCGAGATGCTCGAGCTCGGCATTCATCTCGAAGATCGGCCAGCGCGCGATCGACCACAGCATCGCCGCGATCATGTAGCTCTCGCGCGCGGCGACCGTGCGCCCCGCCTCGTCGAAAGCGCGCGCCTTGGCCTCGCGGCGCTCGGCCTGGATCGCATATTCGCGCGAGATGTCGTTGATCTTCTTGACGCGCGTTGCCGTCATGCGGAACTCGCCCATGGCTTCGAGCCCGGCCGGGCCGGCGGTGTAGTTGATGCGCGCCTGATCGAATTCGACGCCCTGCTCGGCGACCGCCATATCGAGCAGCCAGCGCTGCTCGCGCCAGCGCTTGACGCGGTTCTCGGCTTTCGCGCTCATCGCCATGATTGTCCTCCCATTTGACGGATGCGATTGGCTCACCTCTACTCCCTTGCCGCGGTGGGCGGCAAGAGGCGGGCGATTGAGAACCTTTCGCGGTCGTCGCACAATAGCGCCATGACGATCGATACTCATGCCCATGTTATTGCGCCGGTCTCGGCGCGTTATCCGCGCGCGCCGATCGGCGGCCGCGCCTCGGATTGGTCGCAGACACGGCCGGTCGATGCGCCGGGCATGATCGCGGCGATGGACGCGGCCGGCGTCGCCAAGACCGTGCTGGTGCAGGCTTCGACGTGCTACGGCCACGACAATTCCTATGTCGCCGACGCGGTCGCGGCCCATCCCGATCGTTTTGTCGGCGTATGCTCGGTCGATACGCTCGCGCCGGATGCGGCGACGGTGTTGCGCCATTGGCTCGATAGCGGCTTCGTCGGCCTGCGCATCTTTACGACCGGCAGCACCATGGCCGGGCAGCAGCTCGAGATTCTCGATGATCCGCGCGGCTTTCCGGTCTGGGAGGCCGCGCAAGACGCCGGCATCCCGATCTGCCTGCAGATGACGGCGAAGGCGCTGCCGCAAGTCGCGATGCTGGCGCAGCGCTTTCCGCGCGCGCGCATCATTCTCGATCATTTCGCGCGGCCCGATCTCGCCGACGGTCCGCCTTATGCGCGCGCCGCGGGGCTCTGGGCGCTGGCACGCTTGTCCAATGTCTATTTCAAGGCGAGCCCGCATAATTTTGCCGCCGCGAATACCGGCAAGGCGACGGCCGCGAGCTTCTTCGGTCGCGCGGTCAAGGAATTCGGCGCGTCGCGCATCTGCTGGGGCTCGAATTTCCCGGCCGCCGAAGGCTCGCTCGCCGAGCTTTTAAGGCTGGCGCGCGAGAATTTCGCCGCGCTTTCCGCCGAAGACCAGGATTGGGTCTTTGCCAAGACCGCGCTTTCGCTCTATCCAGCGCTCAAAGCTTAACCGGAGGAACAGCACCGTGGCCGATCCCGTGAAACTCAGCCTGATGACCGGCAACTATCCGAACACGCAGCCCTTGAAGAGCGGCAAGGTGACGTCGCCGCTGGTGTCGTTCGATTTCGCCGAGGTGAAGATCGCGAACCAGCATTTCAAGCAGGTCGTGCGCGAAGCGAAATACGATGTCAGCGAGCTCGCCATCGTCACCTTCTTGCAGGCCAAGACCTACGGCAAGCCTTACGTGCTGATGCCCGCCGTGGCGGTGTCGCGCGGCCAGCTCCAGACCATTGCTTATGACGGCGAGCGCGGGACGATGAGCCCGAAGGATATTGCTGGCAAGAAAGTCGGCGTGCGCGCCTACACCCAAACGACCGGCGCCTGGGTGCGGGGCATCCTGCAAGACGATTACGGCGTCGACGTCAACGGCATCACCTGGGTGACGACCGAAGATCCGCATCTTGCCGAATACCAGGACCCGCCAGGCATGGTGCTGCGCGTCGCCGACGACAAAAGCATTCCGAAGATGGTGCTGGAGGGCGAGACCGTCGCCGCCATCGTCGGCGACACAATCCCCGATCCGCGGCTCAAATATCTCGTCGCCGATCACGAGGCCGCCAACAAGCGCTTTGCCGAGAAGAACGGCGGCGTGCCGATCAATCACATGTATGTCGTGCGCCAGTCGATCTCGAAAGAACGACCGGACGCGGTGCGCGAGGTCTTCCGCATGCTGGTCGAGAGCGCCAAGCAAGGCGTGCAGCCGGGGACCGAGATGGCGGCCGGCATCCGCTTCGGCGTCGATGCCTGCCGCACTTCGCTCGAGAAGATCATCGATTATTCCTTCAAGCAGAAGCTGATTCCGCGGCGCTTCACCGTCGACGAGCTGTTCGACGACACGACGCGCAACCTCAAACCCTAAGCGCGAGCGAGGACGGCATGACCCTGAAGCTCTACTACTCGCCCGGCGCCTGCTCGCTCTCGCCGCATATCGCGCTGCGCGAGGCGGGGCTCGACTTCACGCTCGAGAAGACCGACCTCAAGACCAAGCAAACG
Organism: Allostellaceae bacterium; assembly: GCA_035294105.1. GTDB lineage: Bacteria > Pseudomonadota > Alphaproteobacteria > ATCC43930 > CGMCC-115725 > CAIKMD01. The sequence goes on along the minus strand of DATGLO010000539.1, from coordinate 1,310 downwards.
GCCTCGGGCGGCGATATCCGCAAGGACAATCCCAAAGGCTATGTGCCGGTGCTGGTGCTCGACGACGGCGAGGTGCTGACGGAGGGACCAGCGATCGTGCAATGGATCGCCGATCGGAAGCCGGCATCGGGCCTCGCGCCGGCGGCGGGAACGACGGCGCGCTATCACTTGATGGAATGGCTCAATTTCGTCGGCACGGAGCTGCATAAGAGCTACTCGCCCTTGTTCGGCGCGACGGTGCCCGAAGAATACAAGGCGATGGTGCGCGACGGGCTCGCCAAGAAATACAGCTTCGTCAACGAGAAGCTCGCCGGCAAGTCGTATCTCATGGGCGAGACCTTCACGGTGGCCGATGGTTACCTCTTCGTCGTCACCAACTGGGCGCGGATCGTGAAATTCGACCTGACGCCATATCCCAATGTCGTCGCCTTCCAAGAGCGCGTCCGCGCCCGGCCGAAGGTGCAAGAGGCAATGCGCGCCGAGGGCATCCTGAAATAAGCGTTGCCGCCGGGGTTTGCGCGCCTCGGCGGCCCGTGCCATCATCACGCCAACCAATTCTGCGGAGGAACCATGGCGAAATATATGTTGGTCAGCTTCAAGACCTGTCCCTGGGTGCAACGCGCCGCGATCGTGCTGCGCGAGAAGAAGATCGATTTCGAATTCCGCCATATCGAGCCCGACAACCGGCCCGACTGGTTCCTCGCCATCTCGCCGCACAAGAAGGTGCCGGTGCTGCGCGTCGACGACAAAATTTCGCTCTTCGAATCGAATGCGATCGCCGAATATCTCGACGAAACCATCGCGCCGCGCCTCCATCCCGAAGATCCGGTGCAGCGCGCCGTCAACCGTGCCTGGACCGATTACGTGCCGACTTTTGCCGAGAGCGTGACCGGCGCCGCCTATGCCGCGACCGAGGAGGGCTACAACAAGGCGCTCGAGAAGGGGACGGTGGCTTTCGAGCGGATCGAAAAGGCGCTCGCGACCCAGAACGCCGGGCCGTTCTTCAACGGCGCGAAATTCTCGCTGGTCGATGCCGGCTACGCGCCGTTCCTGCAGCGCTATTACTACCTCGACCGAGTGAAGAAGATCGGCCAGATCGAGAAATATCCGCGCGTCGAAGCCTGGGCGAAGGCGCTGCTCGCGCGGCCGTCGGTGCATTCCTTCCCCGAGGCCGAGTTCGAGGCGATGTATCGCGAGAATCTGCGCCGCCGCAAATCCTACCTGTCGCAATTCGTCGACGCGGCCAAGGTCGCGGCGGAGTAATTCTTTTCAGCCCCCTCCCATTCCCTCCCCTTGAAGGGGGAGGGTCA
>DATGLO010000538.1:0-5519 GCA_035294105.1 Allostellaceae bacterium | reverse complement strand
CATCGAAGCGGCCGAGCGCCTCCGTGATCTCGTGCTCGGCGGTGCCGGCGAAATCGTACGCCCCGGGGACGGCGCGATTGTTCGGATCGTAGGTGAAGGTCAAGGAATTGTTGAAGGCGATAGAGCCGTCGATGGCAGGATTGTTCGCGGCATCGTCGACGGAACGCGGATCGGCGAGGCCGAGCGACGCCGCTTGCGCCGTGCCGAGCCAGAGCGACCCGTCGATCGGCGTCGTCGCGGGCAGGCTCGTCGCGGCTTGCGGGTCGACCTTGGCGAGGGCGTTCTTGATCTCGCTGTAGCTGAAATCCTCGATCGAGGTCGTGGACTCGCCGATGGCGCTCGACGGCAGGGCGTTGCCATCGAGCTCGCCATAGTTGACTTCGATATTCACCGTGATCGGCTAACGCGACGCGCCCTCGGCCGTCAGCGGCTCGACGCGCACACGCACGACGCCGTGATCGGACATTCCGAGCGCACGCGCCGCGCGCGGCGACACGTCGAGGATGCGCTCGCGCACATAAGGCCCGCGGTCATTGATTCGGATGACCACCGAGCGGCCATTCTCGAGATTGGTGACGCGCGCCGCCGAGTTGAGCGGCAAGGTGCGGCTGGCGCCGGTCAAGCCATCGCCATCGTAACGCTCGCCGGTTGCGGTGCGCGTCATGCCGCGTTCGGGCTTGTACCAGGACGCAAAGCCGACTTCGCCCGTCGCGACGTGCGGCGGCGGGGGTTGCGGCGGCGGCGGAGGCGCGGCTGCCTGGCATCCTGCCAGGACAAGCGCGATCGCAAGGGTGCCCGCGCAGTTGCGGAAATTTATCATTTGCGGACCAGCAACGTCTGACGTTGTCTTTTTGTTGCGTGGCTTGGGTTCGCGCGGGGAAGAGGGCTATGATCCCCGCGTGCCAAGGGACGGGCCGGGTCGCGCCACAACAATCGGGGGGATCGATGCGAAAGAAGACGATGATCGCTGCGCTGATCGCGCTCGCGGCGGCCTTAGCCGGCACCGACGCCGTCGCCGCGGATATCGTCCGCGTCGGCAAGGCGCAAGGCACGGCTTGGACTTTCCTGCCGGTCGATATCGGGACGGCGCAAGGCTTCTTCGCCAAGCAAGGTCTCGCGGTCGAAAGCTCCGATCTCGGCGGCGACGCCAAGGTGCAACAGGCGCTTGCCGCCGGCAGCGTCGATTTCGGTCTCGGCAGCGGGCCGGGCATGGCCTTTTCGGCGAAAGGCGGCGCGTCGATCGGCGTCGCCGCTTTCGCCGGGCCGCCGCGCAACATCTCGGCGATCGTCTTGGCGGATTCGCCGATCAAAACGGTCGCCGATTTGAGAGGCAAGCTGATTGCGGTGTCGAGCGTCGGCTCGCTGAGCGATTGGCTCGCAAAGCAAATGGCTATCCAAGAAGGCTGGGGCCAGAACGGCATCCGCACCGCGCCGCTCGGCGCGGTCGAGACCAGCGTCGCGGCGCTGGAGGCGCATCAGGTCGATGCGGTGGTGCTCTCGACCGAGGCGGGCTTCGCGCTCGAAGAGCATAACCAAGGCCGAATCCTCGTCGGCATGGATCGCTACGCGCCGCACTTCATCACCCATGTTGTCTTCGCGCAGCGCGCCACGGTCGCGAAGAACCCGGCGCTGATCGCACGCTTCCTCAAGGGATTCTTCGCCTCGATCGCCTATATGACGACGCACAAGGCCGAGACCGCGGCGCTCGCCGAAAAGGTGCTGCACCAGGACGCGAAAGTCGTCGGCGAGGACGCCGATACCGAGGGGCCGATGTTCATCCTCGACGGCCGCTTCGATCCCGAGGCGGTTGCGGCCTTGAAGAAGTCCTTCGTCGATATGGGCACCTTGCCGAGCGCGCCGGCCGACGATGCGATGTTCACGACGCAATTCGTGCCGGTGAAGTATTAGCCGGGTTTACGATGTCGGCGCGCCGGTCCCCCAGCGTCGGTGCATGAATCGCTCCCACGGCGCGAAGAGGCCTTTATCGGCGGCAAGGCCGATAACGACGATCACGATCATCACGCCGATCACCTGATCCATGGCGCTAAGCTCGCGGCCGTATTCGAGCAGATGGCCGAGGCCGAAGCCGGTCAGGATCGTGACATAGACCTCGGCCGCCATCAGCGAGCGCCAGGCGAATGCCCAGCCCTGCTTCATGCCCGAGACGAGAAACGGCAGAGCCGCGGGCAGGATCACGCGCGTCCACTTGTCGAACCCTTCCGAGCCCATGGTCCGCGCGACGCGCGCATAGATCGGCGGTATCGAGCGAGTCCCGGTATCGGTCGCGATCACGACCGAGCCGACGCTGCCCATGATGACGACGAACAACATCGCGCCTTCGGTCTGACCGAACCAGAGCAGGGCCAGCGGCACCCAGCACACGCTGGGCAGCGTCTGCAGCCCGAGCGCAAGCGCGCCGATCGTGCTTTGCAACAAAGTCGAGGTGCTGACGGCGAGGCCGAGCGCCATGCCGATCGCAACGCCGATAAAATAGCCGATGAGAAGCCGCTTCAGCGTGACGATCGACGCCGAGAGCAAGGTACCGTCGAGGCTCGCTCCCCAAAGATAGCGTGCCACCGCTTCCGGCGGCGGCAACAGCAGGGGCGACCATCCCATGTAAAGCGTGGCTGCTTTCCATAAGAGGATCAATCCGGCGAAAAATCCGCCGACGACGAGCGTACGCTTCATAACCCGTCGCTGCTCCTGTCATAAGTCTTGAGCGCGGTGGTGATGCGTTGCGAGAGTTCGGCGAGATGGGTCGAGTTTATGTCGCGTGGCCGCGGCAGGTCGACGGCAAAGACTTCGCGGATACGGCCCGGATTCGGAGACATCACCATGACGCGGTCGCCCAGACAAACCGCCTCGCGCACGTTATGGGTGACGAGGATAATCGTCTTGCGGCGGCGCTGCCAAATCTCCTGAAGATCGCCGTAGAGCCGCTCGCGGGTCAGCGCGTCGAGCGCGGCGAAAGGCTCGTCCATCAACAGCACGCGCGGATCGGGCGCGAGCGAGCGCGCCAACGCCACACGCTGCTTCATGCCGCCCGACAATTCATGCACATAGGCTTTCTTGAATTTGGTCAAGCGGACGAGATCGAGGTGATGGTCGGCGATTTCGCGCTTCTGGTCGCGGGTGAGGCCGCGCTCGCGCTTTAAGCCGAACATCACGTTGCCGAAGACATCGAGCCAGGGAAAGAGCGCCGATTCCTGGAACATGACGAGACGATGGCGTCCCGGGCCTTGGACCGACACGCCGTCGGCCGAGACGACGCCCTCGTCGGGCGCCGTCAGGCCGGCGAGGATATCGAGCAAGGTCGATTTACCGCAGCCGCTCGGCCCGACGAGGCAGACGAACTCGCCGGGTTGGACATCGAGCGAGACGCGATCGAGCGCGTGAACCGCGGCGCGGGGCGTGCGAAACCATTTCGATACGCCCTCGACGGTCAGCCTACCGGCAGAGCTATCGGTCACGGCTGTACGATGAGATGCCCAAGGTCCGGTACATCGTTCAAAAATCCGACCGCCTGCGCGCTCTTCACGACTTGTTGCAATTCATCGAGCGTCACCGTCGGTTGCCAGTGAATGCGCTGCCAAGAGCTGGCAATCTGCTCAGGGGGGATGTCGACCTGCGTCTCCGCCTTCAATTCGGATCGCACAAGCTGCTGCGCTTCCTCGGGACGCGCGGTGATCCAGTCGATCAGGGCGCGGTGGGCGGCCACGAATTTACGCACGAGATCGCGCTGCGTGCTGAGAAAGTCCGCGCGCGCGACGAGGATGGTGGTGATCGCGTGCGGCTCGTCGACGAGAACCTTGCCGCCAGCCTCGCCGACGAGGCGCGAGACCCATGGCTCGACGGTCCAGACGCCGTCGAGCTGCTTTTGCCGAAAAAGCAGCAATTGGTCGGGGTTGGCTGTCGGGATCACCTGGGCATCGCCGCCGGTCTGCGTGATGTGGAGGCCGCCGGCGATGAGCCATGAGCGCGCCGATACGTCCTGCGTGTTGCCGAGCTGGGGCGTCGCGATTTTCTTGCCGCGAAAGTCGGCCGCAGACTTCAGGTTTTCGTCGGGCTGCACGACCAGCGCCGAACCGCCTTCCGCCGCGCCGCCGATGACGCGCGCTTCCGCGCCGCCCGATTTCGCATAAACGTTCAGCGCCGGATTGGGCCCGACAAAGGTGAGGTCGATTGACTTGGCGATCATCGCCTCCATCGCCGCCGGTCCCGCGCCATAGACAAACCATTGGACGGTCACGCCGGGACCGAGCCGCTGTTCGAACCAGCCTTTGCCCTGGCGCGTTAAGGCGTGTGCGACGAGCGCTTCGGCATGGGTGATGTTGGGAAAATGTCCGACGCGCAGAACGGTATCGGCGCGGGCGACAAGCGGCAGGACAAGTAAGCAGGTAAAACCCGCGATCAGCGAACGTAGGGCGTGCCTGACGGGCCGATGCCGGAACCACCGCAAATCTTGCACCTTACGCCTCCTCGATCGTTGGACTTGCGCCGCCACGTTATTTAATACAATTTTCATGTCAAATAAATTTTATAAACACAAATAACTTGTAAATAATCGCCCTGCAAATCCGCCAGTTTCCTTCGACTTTCCGAAGAGAGTGGATAGGCCTGCCGCGCGTGATCGATGGCGTGCCCAGCGCCAACATCAGCGGCGTTTCTTCTTCGCACGCGGGTGGAATTCCGCCGGCATCGTCTCGGGCACGAAGAAGTAGATCACCGCGAGTCCGGCGGCGCCGATCGCGGCGAGCGTCGTGAAGCCCAGCTCATAGCCCCAGGCTTGGACGATCCAGCCGCTGCAAGCGGTGCTGACGGCGCTGCCGATTCCTTGCGCGGTGCCCGCGACGCCCTGCGCGAGGTTGAAGCGGCCGCTGCCGCGGGTCACGTCGCAGATGACGAGCGGCGTCATGATGCCAATTACCGCCGCGGTCAGGCCCTCGGTCACTTGGAACGCGACGATCGCCCAGGGATTGGCCGCCAGCACCAGCAGCACGGCGTGCAGCGGCAGCATCGCGTAGCCGGCGAGCAGCAGCGGCTTGCGTTTTCAATCGCCGGCGCGCCGCGCGATCCACGTGGCGATCAGCCCGGTGATGATCTGCGGGATGATCACCAGCGCGGAGGTGAAAAGCTCGGATGTGCTCTGATTCTGCTGGCCGAGCCGCTCGGTCGCGAGCGGCGTCAACGAGGCATCGGCGAGCGGAACGAGCAGCAGGCTTCCGACGAAGATCAGCAGCGTGTGGTTCTTCGCGAGCTCGTGCAGCCTCGCGACCTCGCGCGGCTTTTTCCGGTCGCGCGCCGAGCGGGCGCGCGCATAATCGATCTCCGCCGCGCGAACGCGCGTCAGGGTGAGGGCGGCGGGTATGCACAGCGCCGCGGCGATGTAGAACGTCGCCGACTTCGCGGCGAAATAGCCGAGCGCGCCCATTGCTGCCGCGGTCGCCGCATTGCCGAAGGATTGATAGCGGTGGTTGCGGCCGAGCAGCGGGCTGAGCACGCGATGGCCGACGAGGCCG
>DATGLO010000537.1:0-4160 GCA_035294105.1 Allostellaceae bacterium | reverse complement strand
CGTCGCGTTTCAGCTTGCGAAAGCCCCAGGCCGAGAGCACTTCGGTCAAGCCGGTGACGCCGAACACAATGCCGAAATCGCTCGATGCGATATGGCCGTGGCCGACAACGGCCAAGAGCGTCGCGGCAAGCCCGATACCGGCGCTTTGCGACAGGCGCTGCGCGACCTCCGAGATGCTCGTCGCGCCGCCGCTGCGCTCGATCGGCAGATCGGCGAAGACCAGCGCACCCACCGCCGAGAAATGCACCGAGCGCAGAAGCCCGAAGACGAAGAGGTAAGCGACGATCATGTAAGCGGGCGTATCGGCATGGAAGATCGACATTCCCGCCAGCAGCAGCCCCAGGATGGTGGCATTGGCCATCAGCGCGGCGCGAATGCCGATCGCGTGCAAGATACGCGGTATGCCGATGCGCGTGGCAAAGGACGCGGCGGTGGTCACGAAGGTGAGCAGGCCCGAATGCAAGGGATCGAGTCCGAAGCCGACTTGGAACAGGATCGGCAACAGAAAGGGCGCGGCGCTGATGCCGAGCCGCGAGAGGCTGCCGGCGATCACCGCGACGCGGAAGGTGCGGATGCGAAAGAGCGTCAGGTCGATGACCGGACTGGCGTAGCGCTTGGCGTGCCGGCCATAGGCGTAAAGGGCGATCGCCGCGCCCATCACGAGCGCGACCTGCCAATGAATCGCGATCACGTTGCGGCCGACATTCTCGACCGCGAACTGTGCCAGGCCGAAGCCGCAGCCGATCATGATAAAGCCGGTGCAATCGAAGGCCGGCGGCCGCGGCACCGGCGCCTCCTCGATCAGCCGTAGCGGCAACAGCGCGACAAAGCCCATCGGGACGTTGATGAAGAAGATCCAGTGCCATGACCAATAGGTCGTGATGAAGCCGCCCACGACCGGACCGAGCATCGGCCCGATCGTCGCCGGTACCATCATGTAATTCATCGCCCTTATGTATTCGTGCTTCGGGAAAGCGCGCATCAGGACGAGACGGCAAACCGGCACCAGCAAGGCGCCGCCCATCCCTTGCAGGATGCGCATCGCGACCATGACCGCGAGGTTTGGAGCGAGGCCGCAGAGCAACGAGCCGATCGTGAAGGTGATGATTGCGGCGGCGTAGACGACGCGCACGCCGAAGCGATCGACCAGCCAGCCGCTGATCGGGATGAAGACCGCGGCGCTCAGCAGATAGCTGGTGATCGCGAGGCTCACTTGCGGAACGGTGATGTGGAGGCTTTGCGCGATTTGCGGCAGCGAGGTACCGATGATCGTCGAATCGAGCCTTTGCATGAACGCGCCGCCGGCCATGACGAAGGGAAGAAGCGGCGAAGGTTTGGGCAAGCAGGGCTCCGCTATTCGCGGCCGAATCTACCGGTACGATGCGGCGCTCGCCACCCGCTAACCCCGCGTTCTTTCCACAAGCGCGCTTATGTCGCTATCCTCGGCGCCATATATGACGAGCGATCCGATTCCCGAGCGCACCGCGCCCGAGGCCGTCGGCCGGCGCCTGGTGCTTGCCGCCTGCATCGGCTTCATCCTCATCAGCTCGATCGAGGGCACTATCGTCGCGACGGTGATGCCGCAGATCGTGGGCGATCTCGGCGACTTCGATCTCTTCAGCTGGGTCTTCACCGCTTATCTTCTCGTTCAGGCCGTCATCATCCCGATTTATGGCCGGCTGGCCGACGTTTACGGCCGCCGCCGGATGTTGCTGGTGGCCGTGGGCGTGTTTGCGGTCGGCTCGGTGCTGTGCGGCTGCGCCTGGAACATGCTCTCGCTCATCCTCTTTCGGGTGGTGCAAGGCGTCGGCTCGGGCGGCCTCGTGCCGGTATCGCAGACCGTGATCGGCGACCTCTATACCCCGACGGAACGGGCGAAGATCGCGGGCTGGCTGTCGAGCGTCTGGGCGCTCGGCTCGATCCTCGGCCCGCTTATCGGCGCCTTCCTGATCGCGCATACGATCTGGCCGATGGTTTTCTGGATCAACGTGCCGATCGCCGCGGCAGCGGCGCTCATGGTCGTGCTGTGGCTGAAGGAGGCGCTCGATCATCGCGAGCGCCGCATCGATTACCGCGGCGCGGCCTTCCTGACGCTCGGCAATACGGTGCTCATGTTCGCGCTCGTGCAAGCGGGACATCTCGGCCTTGCGACGCTCGGACTTTTGCTAGTGCTATCGCTCGTGCTGCTCGTGTTGTTCTTCCGCAGCGAGCAGCGCGCGGCCGAGCCGATGTTGCCGATCGAGCTTCTGAAAAACCGCACCGTGGCCGCTTCCTCGCTCGGCGGCTTGTTCTCGGGCGCGATCCTCATGGGCGCCACCGCCTTCATCTCGCTTTACGTTCAGGGCGTCATGGGCGAGAGCGCGTTTGTCGCCGGCCTGGTGCTGACCACGCCCAGCGTCACCTGGGTCATCGGCAGCGCATCCGGCGGCTGGCTGATGCTGCGCTCGACGTATCGCATGACCATCATCGCCGGCGGTTTGCTGCTGGTTGCCGGCGGGCTGATCCTCGTCGCGCTTCGCCCGGGGCTCGGGCCGCTCATCGCCGCAACTGGCACCGGCCTCGTCGGTATCGGCATGGGGCTCACCATGAACGCCTTCACCGTGGCGACACAGGGAAGCGTCGGTTGGGCGCAGCGCGGCGTTGCGACCTCGACCATCTCGTTCACGCGCCAGGTCGGCCAGGCCTTGGGTGCCGCGATCTTCGGCGGCACCATCAATGTCGAGCTCGCCAAGCAGGGCGCCGGCGCCGACATCGTCGACCGCAGCATGAATCCGGCGTTGCGCGGCGCCGTGCCGACAGACACCCTCGCCGCGCTGGCGAGCGCGATCGCATCGGGTCTTCACCAGGTCTATTGGATCACGCTGGCGCTCGGCTTCGCGGTCGCCGCGACCGCCTTCCTGCTGCCGCCGCGCCTCAGTCCGCGGCTCGAGGGAGAGCGTAGCCGATCCTAGCGTGGGACGGGATCAAGCCGGGCGTTTGGCCTTGGCCGCCGCCGCGGCAAGCGCGCGGCGAACATGGACGACAGCCATCTTGCGCTTGTAGTCGGCCGAGCCGCGGAAATCCGCGATCGGATCGATGGCGCCCAGCACCAACGCTGCCGCCGCGGCGAATGTTTTGTCGTCGGCGGCCTTGCCGGCGAGCGCCGCTTCGACGGCCGCGGCGCGCACCGGCACCATGGCGGCAGCGCCGAGCGCCACGCGCGCGTCGCGGATGGCCCCGTTGCCGTCGAGCGCGAGCCGTGCCGCCACCGAGACGGTCGCATAATCGTCCTGGGTTGCCGGCAGGAATTTGAGGAAGGCCGTGCCGCTGCCTGCCGGCTGCGCCGGGATCGCGATCTCGGTCACGATTTCATCGGGCTCGAGCACGGTTTGGTAATAGCCGGTGAAAAGCCGATCCACGGGAATCCGCCGCTCGCCGCGCTTCGAGCGGGCGACGATCTGCGCATCGAGGGCGATGAGGGCGGGCGGCGTGTCGAGGTTGGGGTCGGCATGCGCCATCGCGCCGCCGAGCGTCGCCATCGATCGCACGCGCACCGTCGCGACGTGGCCGCAGGCTTCGGCGAGCAACGGCGCAGCCTGGCGCACGGCCGCGGACGTCGCGAGCGATTGCAGCGTCGCCAGCGCGCCGATCTTCAGCGCGCCGTCGGCGCTGATGCCGGCCAATGGCTTCAGCGCGCGCAGGCCGATCACGAAAGCCGGCCGCGCCAAGCGCTGCTTCATCAAATTGACGAGGCCGGTGCCGCCGGCGATGAGCTTTGCCGCCTCGCCATGCTGCGCGAGAAGCGCGAGAGCCTCATCGAGGCTCGCAGGTTCGAGATAGGTGAAGGGGATCACGTCACTCGGCCCCCGCCGCCGCGGCGATCGATTCGATGATCTTGTAATAGCCGGTGCAGCGACAGAGATTGCCCATCATCCAATCCTGGATCTCGGCGCGTGTCGGGTGCGGCTTGGCGTCGAGCAGCGCCTTCGCCGCGAGAATCTGTCCCGGCGTGCAGATGCCGCACTGGAATCCGCCATGCGCGAGAAACGCCTCTTGCAGCGGATGGAGCCGGTCGCCTTCGGCAATGCCTTCGATGGTCGTGACGGCGCAGCCATCGGCGTGCACCGCGAGCGCGAGGCAAGCGCTGACCGGCTTGCCGTCGAGCAGCACCGTGCAGGCGC